>CAYYYU010000011.1:0-24230 GCA_964476175.1 uncultured Nitrosopumilales archaeon | reverse complement strand
TAACCAAGTCGTACCTCTTTACCGCAGAAAGCGCATCTCTTTGGAACATACATCTCAAACTACCACTCCTCTGACTTTCGCTGGGCTGCGCGACTGGGGATATAAAGGACTCGACTTTTCTTCATGCCGCGGGAACGCGGGGTTGCCCGGATGGATCCGCTTCGAGGGCTCGAGTGTGGCGATAGCTCAGCAATGCGGTTGCCCCGGGGGGCCGCGCGCAGACGCGGGAAACTGTTGAGAGGTCGTTAAAAGCGCAGAACCGAGTAAATGGGTACGCCCTTAGAACTCGAGTCTTCGCTGTGGGGAAAAACATCCAAAGTATCGATTGACTGCAACCTGGCTCATCTCTCCGGTCTGGCCTATGGCGACGGATACCCCGCATGGGGGGAAATCAGAGTGGTCACTTCGAATGCGGAGTTCAAGAATAGGATTCTCGAATCAATCCGCACTGTCGCACAGCAGTATCGTTCAACATTCAGAGTGTACACCCGGCCTGGTAACATATCTAAGAATCCTCAGCACAACGTCGTCTTGAATTCGACCTTGGTCCGTAGAGCCCTGTTCGACGACGAAATGCGTCCGAACTACACCGCAATACATTCGATCGCAATGGACAACGAACTAGCCGCACATTTTCAGGCAGGCCTTACCGATGCTGAGGGTAACCTTCTGAACCCCATTCCGATAGAGTACCCCCATGGAAGGATCTTCGCAGTAATCAACTCTGACAGAAGATTGTTGGGCATATCGAGACTGTCCCTCGTGAACAAACTGAGGCTCGAACCTAGCTCTGTGCGAACGCGGATGAGCTCCAAGCGAGGCCGCAAACACCGAACACATGGAATCGAAATCATCACGCGCAAGAACAGTTACTTGATTGAAGTGTTGTCTGGAGCTAAGAGGAAATGGTTAACCCAGGTCGGGGCATTGCTTTGGCATCCGAGTAAGTCCGAGAAAGCGAAGATTCTTCTCTCCACCTATGGCCTCCAACCTTCTGAGACCCTGTCTTGCTGAGCTATCCTGCGAGAGCAGGTTCTACCAATACCGGAACCGGGACCTGGTTTCCAGAGATTTGAGCCAATTCTGGGCTGTGTTCGCCGTTCGCGGCGAATATTGAGCTTGAAATTACCAGAGGAGCCCTACTTGAGCTTTCTTGCTTCGCGCTCGGTCTCGCGAAGGACCAGCACATCAGCCAGCCTTATCGGGCCCTTCACGTTCCGCGTGAGTATCCTGCCCTTCTCCTTCCCTTCGAGGATCTTGACCCTGACCTGAGTTATCTCCCCCGCGACCCCGGTCCTCCCGACGATCTGGACCACCTCGGCGGGTGTGAGCGTTTCGACTTCTTTCTTGCTGCTCATGCCGGCTTCGGAACCCTCAGCTTCGCGAGAGCCTGAGTCACCTGCTCAAGGATCTGCGCTCCCTCCCCTGCGTCGATCACTGCCGCAGAGGCTGTGGAGACGTCGATCCCGATCGCAGGGCCAATCTGGTCCTTGGACGGGACGAAGACGTACGGGATCTTCCTCTCATCACACAGAATCGGCAGGTGCGCGACCACTTCAGGGGGCTGCACGTCCTCGGCTATGACTACGAGCTTCGCAATCCCCCTCTCGATGGCTTTTGTCGACTCGTTGGTCCCCTTCCTGACCTTTCCGCTGCGGGAGGCCTGCCTTAGGACCTCGTATGCAGCCTCAGAAACTTCCTTCGGCGTCTCGTACTTCACGTAATACGGTGCTGGGGTCATCTTACAAATCGCCCGACTCTGCCCTTCGGAGCCGGGATATAAACGGTTGGGGGCTGACGGTGCCTCCCCCGTTACTTGTGGGCGAGTATGAAGACCGACTCGGAGTCGAGACGACAGAACCCGAAACGGGGGAACTGCACAATGTCCCCGACCTTGAGAGACGAGACAGCGCTCTCGGCATAGCCGCTCACATCGCGGAGGCTCGACTCGTTGAACTTCCCGTTCTCGTCGAAGAGGACGTCTGGGGTCAGCACCTTCGCCTCGAGGTGGTCGGGGGTGACCCACTGGAGCTTCCTTGTGTCCTGAATCAGCTTGTCCCCGGCATAGCGGGCGCGAGGCGCGTCGCCAGCCGAAAGGAGCTCCACGTTGTAGAGGTCCATGAGGCGGAACACAGAACCTGGCTTCATCGCCTCCAGGTCTGCAGACGGGACGAAGAACTCGTCTGCTGTGTCGATGGTCCTCCTCCCGAGGTCCTTCTCGGGATGGTAGGGGATCGTGACCGCCTTCTTCGGTGCCCCGTCGACCTTCAGCCTTACTGGGTCTGGGACGAAGAAGAACCTCCTCGTCACCGGGTCGAGGAGCTTCCTGTTCAGAGAGAAGAGCATGCTCCAGTCGTATTCGTGTTCGGTCTTCGTATACCCGACGTCGATTGTGAACTGCTTGACCGTTTCTGGGAGTATCCCCCGCCTCCGCACGCCGTCGACAGTCGGCATCCGCGGGTCGTCCCAGCCGGAGACTGCCCTGCTCTCCACCAAGGGTCTGAGGAGGCGCTTCTGGACTGGGGTCCCCCTGAAATTGAACCTGGAGAACTGGATGACCTCCACGTCCTTGAGCTTCAGCTTCTCCCGGAGGAGGCGCTGAAACTGTGTGTGGAACTCCGAGCTCCTGAGTATGTGGGTGGTGCCGCAGATGTGGTCTTCGATCGTGTTGGCGAGGTCGTAGGTCGGCCAAAGCGTGTATCTGTCCCCGGTCAGCGGATGGGAGTGCTCTATCACCCTGAAGAGATTGGGGTCGCGCAGCGAGTAGTCGACGTTCTTCATGTCCCCCTTGAACCTGATGACGTAGGCGCCCTCCGGATGCTTCTTCGCGAGGAGCTCGTCCCAGACACGAAGGCTCTTGGCAGCCGGGGTCGTCCTGTGCTCGCATTCTACCCCGTTGAACCTGAGCTCCTTGACCTTCTCTTGGTTGCAGGAGCAGGCGTACGCCAGCCCGTCGTCCAACATCCTGCGGCCGTATTCGTACATCAGCTCCATGTCGTCTGAGACGTTCTTCTCGTGGTCGAGCCTGATCCCGAGCCAGTCGATCCCCCGCCTGAAGCTGTCATAGTAGCGCCTGAACGCCTTCTTCGGGTTTGTGTCCTCAAACCTGAGCCAGAGCTCCCCCTCGTACATCTCCCTGTAGAGACTGTTGATCGTGAAGGCCATCGCGTGGCCGATTGTCATGAACCCTGAAGGCTCAGGGGGGAGCCGGAACGAGGTCTTCCCCTTTACCGCCCCCGGAAGGGGCGGTAGCTGTCTGACCTCAGGGTGCTTTGGTGCTGTCACCAGAGATTCCGGGTACTTCGACTCGAGCAGGCGGGCCTGCTCGGAGGGGGCCATCGAGTTCACCCTCCTGACGGCCGCGTTGACCTCCTTCGCCGCGACCCCCGGGCTCGACCTGAGCTCAGGAAATTCTCCCAGGACTTTGCTCATTACTGCGCCGACGTCGGCCTTCCCTCCGTGCTTCGAGGCGTTGAGGAGGGAGTTCTTCTCGATGGAAGAGATGACTTCGTCGGAGAGGGACGAGGGGCCGGTCACCATTGCCGCTCGACCGCGAATCTCGAGAACGCCTCGAGGAGGGCTGCGGATTCACTGTCCCCCTTCCATTCGATCCCTTCCAAGATGCCAATGGCCTCCTCCATGAGTTGCTGCGCCTGCCTCCTGGCGTAGCCGATTGCGTCGTGTTTCTCCATGAGCGAGATGACGTAGGCGATGTCCTCCCCAGTCTTCTTTCCCCTTTCCTTGTTCATTATCGAGACGACCCTGTCTCTTTCTGAAGGGTCGGCAGTCTCGAGCAGGCGCAAGAGGATGAGGGTCCTCTTCCCTTCCAGTATGTCGTCCGACTTCGCCTTACCGTACTTCTTCTGGTCCCCTGCGAGGTTGAGGACGTCGTCCTGGATCTGGAACGCCACGCCGAGCTTGACGCCGTATTCCCTGAGCCTCTCCAGGACTCCCGGGCCCGCTCCTGCAACGATCGCTCCGAGCCTGCAGGGTCCGGCGACTGTGTACCAGGAAGTCTTGCGGGTGCACATGTCGTGGTAGTCTGACTCGGACAGGTCCCATCTCTTCTCCTGGACCCATCCGAGTTCCATGTGCTGCCCCTCTGTCGTCTTGTCGACCATGTTCGAGAACTCGGCAAGGACGTCGAGGGTCTTCTGCGCACCGAGCTTCTTGCTGTTCAGGAGGAGAGCCCCCCACATCTTGGCGTGAAGGGCGTCCCCGGTGTTGAGGGCGAGGCCGAGTGAGTGGACGAGGTGGAGCGTGGGGAGCCCTCTCCTGAGCTCCGACCCGTCCTCGATGTCGTCGTGTATCAGAATCCAGTGCTGGAAGAGCTCGATGCAGGCCGCTGTGAGGAGGGCGTCGCTCTCCTTCCCCCCTGCGGCTTTGCAAGCTGTGACGCAGAGGAAGGGCCTGAGCCCCTTCGCTGGGCGAGACGGGTAGTCGCGCATCATCCTGTAGAGAAGGTCGACTTCCCTGACCGAGCTAGAACTGGGGAGGAGCTCGTCGAGGATGAGCCTGTCCACATCCGACTTCACCCTTTTCATTTCGTCTTGGAGATTGACCAAGCCTCATCACTGCAGCAAGCAGACAGTTCAGGACCTTACTACCGTGCCGTAGAAGTCCATGCCCCTTAAGGCTTTGGAGAATTCGTTCCTCCTGTACCCGGAGACAAATGCCACGTCGGTCCCGCCGAGGGCCACCTTCGCTGCGACGTCCAGCTTGGTCTTCATCCCACCGGTAGCGTCCTCGCCTTTGGAGACTTTCATCTTTCGGATCTTCGACGGGGACAGTTCTGGGATTATCACCCTCGAGTTAGCCTCGTAGACCCCGTCGGCGTCCATCGCAAAGACGCAGAGTGGAGGTTTCAGCACCTTGGCCAACATGAGGACGATCGAGTCCCCCGAGAGGACCTTGAAACCGTCGGAAGCGAGGGAGACGTCCCCGAAGGTGACTGGGGTGAGGTTGGCCCTGAGGAGGCCCTTCAGCCAGGTCGAGATTGCCCCGGACTTCGCCCTTGCCGCGAGGTCGAACGGGGAGAACGGATAGGGGCTCAGCTTGAACTCCATCATGGTCTTGCAGACGAGGTGGTTCAGTTCGTACATCGCATTCCTCGTCTGGGGGACGCCGACGGCGCTGGCAGAGCCCGAGTCGGAATTCAGGCCATACTGCTTGGCCACATGATGACCGAATGAGCCTCCGCCGTGGACTACTACCACCTTCTCCCCTGAGGACGCTATCTCTTCGGCGAGCGCAGAAACGACGTCCGGCCTGTATGAGAAGGGCTTTGACTTGTCTGTTATGACTGAGCCGCCAAGCTTCACGATCACCGTTCTAGCCAGCTTTTCACTCCCCCTACGGGTATCTCAGCGACAAACGCGTCGAATCCTCGCGCTGTGAGTTCCGCAATGATGCTTTTCTCCTTTCCTTCCGGTGCGACCGCGAGGGTGCTCCCCCCGCCCCCTGCCCCGGTGAGTTTGGCGCCATAGCACCCCAATGAGAGCAGGAGGTCCACGAGGCTGTCAAGCTTGGTGTTGGAGACCCCGACTGTCGAAAGGACAGCGTGGTTGAATGTCAGGAGCCTGCCGAGTCCCTCCATGTCCCCGGCCTCGAGCCGCTCCGCTGCCATCGTGCTCACCTCGCTCGCCGAGTCTGCGAGGCCCGCGAAGAAGCTCGGGAGGCGCGCCTTCACATCTGCTACATGGCTGATCAGGCGCTTCGTGCTTCTCTTTGTCCCCGAATAGACGACGAGGAGGCGCCTGGTCCCGGCGATGGGGACCTGCTTCTCCCGCCGCCCCACCTTGAAGAGGATCACCCCCCCGTAGGCGCAGATCGCAGTGTCGACCCCCGAAGGGCGGCCGTGGATTTCTCGTTCCCCTATCATTGCGAAACCGATGAGCTCCTTCTTGGTGAGGTCTAGGCCGCGCAGCTTCGAGACTGCAGCGGAAAGAGCGACCATGGTCGAGGCGGAGGAACCCAGGCCGGCCCCGTCAGGGATCTGCGAGGACACCAACACTCGGAGGGCCGGCTTGAAAGAGAACTCCCTGCCCATGGCCTCGACGACCCCCTCGATCGGGCGAAGGGCAGGCGATGAGCCACTTCCGAACCTTTGAGACTCGACTCTGAACCTGTCGGCGTCGCTCACCTCGACCCGGACCTTTCTTCCGATAGCGGCAGCCAGGGCCCAGGCGCCGTGCACTACGAAGTGTTCGCCTGTGATTATGACCTTGGAGGGGGCCTCAGCTATTGCCTTCATGAGTTACACGAATCTTAGCGAACCGTAGCCGACCACTTGGTTATTATCCCCTGTGGTGTCTCCGCTGCTTGCGTACTTCAGAAGCTCCCCCTTCTTGAAGCCCAGCGCCTTGGCAGCCTGCATTATGGTGGAGATTGCTCCGAACCCGCATGCTGTGACCTGGAGCCTTTCGAGGGTCGAATAGAAAGAATCGACGTCCATCGACTTGATGTCTTTGATGAGGGCCAGGTCCTTCTTTCGAGCCTGCTCGACTGGCTCATAGTGGGTGAAGTCGGAGGATGCTACGAGGACCGCCCTCCGGCCTTTCGCTATAGCCGCTACCCCTGCTGCAACCGAGCGAGTGGTCTCGATGTCCTGAAATGCCAGGGATATGGGGACGAAAGGAACGGAATCGCCGTAGATCTTCTGCAGGAAGGGGAGCTGGACTTCGAGGGAGTGCTCGAGCCTGTGCGCAGCCGGATCGAAGTCGACGACCCCGGACACAGCGGCGAGCTGCTCGGCAGCCTCGGCGTCGACCTTCATCCTCCCGATCGGGGTCTCCCATTCGCCCCCTTTCGCCGACGACACCCCGCTTCCGATTCCGTAGTGGTTTGGAGCTGCGATGATGATGAGTTCCGGGTCCGGGAGCGAAGAGACGTGGAGGTAGCTGTGGGCTGCGACCGGTCCAGAGTAGACGTAGCCTGCGTGAGGGGAGACGATCGCGACTGTCTTGGTTGTTCCCTTCTTGGCAGGGGGGAGTGACCCAGGCCCGAGCGGATGGAGATAGCAATCGTCGATGAGTTTCGATAGTTCGTCTCTATCTGAGGGATAGAAAGAGCCAGCGACGGCTGGTTTCCTGATGTCCAATGGAGTGCGGTGCTGTCCAGCGTTAGATAGGGATTACTCGGGGGCTTCGGCATTCGGCTCTTCTTCGATCTTGGCTTCAAAGTCCTCGATCGAGTACTTCATCGGCTGGTCAGCTGCCAGCAGGTTTGCGTGCGTGAGCGTGGCGCGAGCGAGGAGCCAGAAGATGGCCGCAATCGCCTTGCGTCCCCTGTTGTTCCCTGGGATGACTAGGTCGATGTCGTCTGTGACATTGTCTGTGTCGCAGACCGAGATGACCGGGACCCCGAGCCTCCCCGCTTCCACAATCGCCTGCGTGTCTGAGGTCGGGTCTGCGATCACGACGAGTTCAGCGTCAAGGTGGCCGGGGTACAACGGGTTGGTGAACGTCCCTGGCATGAAACGCCCGATGAGCGGAATCGCCCCAGTGAGCTCGCAGAACTTCGCGACCGCAACTGTCCCGTGCTCCCTGCTCGTGTAGACTACCGTGTTCTGTGTCCCGACGAACGCTATGAACTTGCCCGCGACGTCGATCCTGCGGAGGGTCTTGGAGTAGTCGATCATGTGGAGGCCGTCGGGGCGCGGACGTGTGGTGAACTGCTCCATGGTCTTGGTCCTCACCGGTGTGCCGATCCGGACGCCTGTGGCCAGGAGAGCCTTCTCAGAGAGCTGGAAGGCGACCATCTTGTCAGCAGAGCCCGCTTCTTCGTCTTCGATTTCCGACATGTCACTTCAACCCTGTTACTGTGATTCTGCCTGCCGGGTGTAGAACGGGAGGACCTGGTCGATGACGTCGACAGACGAAATCAACATCCTCCTGCAACAGTACCTCTTGACCCCGAGGTCGTCAAGGACCTTGGCAGGGTCTTCACCAGCTTTGACCCTAGATGAGAACGAGGCATGCTTGTCGCCGATGAGGCTGCCGCAAGTGAAGCATCGTATTGGTATCATCATGTCTATGGTCTACCTGTAACTCTTTTGCCGCTTCCGTCTCGCTCCGGGTCCTCCGAATTTCTTGGGCTCAGCTTGTCTCGGGTCCCCCGAAAGCAGGTATTTATTGTATGCATTCATCCGGTCTTTCATCTCGCTCCCCCGGACTTGGTCGACGAAAGCCCGCGCTATCGCCATCGCAGCTGCGTCGGCCTGCCCCATGAATCCCCCGCCCGAGACGCTCACGTCGATATCGTACTTCTCCCTAAGCTCGCCGACCACTGCCACAGCCCCGGACATGTGCAGTCTGGCGGGTTCGGGTTCCCACAGTTCCAGTGGGGTCCCGTTGATCCTGATTCGCCCGGCGCCGGAGTGTATGGCTGCAGTCGCTCTGGCTGTCTTCCTCGCCCCCGAGTAGAGCTTCGGTGGCTTCTTGACCTGGGGTTTCGGCGGTGGGCTCAATCCTCTCCGCTCCAACCTAGGTTCTGAGAAAGGTCCCTCATGGTGACGTAGACCGGGATAGGGCGGGTCGCGACTGTCCCCTCCAGCCGCGTCATCTGCTTGGACTTCACGTCGGACGGGACTCCGATGTAAACCCGTAGCCTCTTCATGGCAGTATCCCCCTTCGGCTTCTTTCGCGGGACCATCCCTCTCACCATTCTCTTGAGGATGGTGTCGGGCCTGCGCGGATGAATTGGGCCGTAGATCGGGTTGACCCTGCTGCTGAGCTCGAGCTTGGTCTTCCACTGCGTGATGACCGAGTTCTTCGAACCTGAGATGAGGGCCTTCTCGGAGTTCACTACGACCACTCGCTTGCCCGAGAGGAGAAGCTTCGCCACTCGGGAGGACAGCCTCCCGGCGATCTGGTTGGTCGCGTCCACGTAGATCGTGCCTTCAGCCGACAAGCTTCACACCGCTCCCTTTCGGATACTTCTTGAGGAATTGTTCGACCGACAGTGCCGACCCGCCCTGCGCGACTATCTTGCTCTTTGCCGAGGCCGAGAAGGAGAACGCGCCCACGACCACCTTCTTGTCGATTGTGCCAGTCCCGAGGACTTTCCCAGGGACGAAGAGGGCCTGCCCCTCTTGGGCCACCCGCGAGATCCTGCCGAGATTCACTTCGACCTTTGCCAGCGCGCTCCTCCCCAGCATGCTGGAGGCTGCAGCCCATATCGGAGCCTCCTGCTCCTTCCCCGCCCTCTCGAGCATCACAATGGTCCTGCGCATGATGGGATTGGAGGAGGTCATTCGGCTGCCCCTCCGACCGACACCTGGATCTCGTTGAGCTTCTCTTCCATCAGTTTGATGGCCTTCAGCACGATCTGCTTCGCCGGAAGCCCTCCCGCGGTCTCGACCATCAGGTTGAATGTTCCCTCCGATTTTCCGTCCGTGAGCACTGCGACTGTGCACGGCTGCCATTTTGCGTGCTCCTTCCCCCTCCCCAATCTGGCGTAGGCCTCCAGCTTGACAGACTGTCCCGGGGCCAGCTTGACGAGTGGTATCGTCTCGCTTACAGGCCGGATCTCCCGGTCTTCAGACACGAGGTCCCCGGATTGCACAGTGGTGATCTTCTCCTTGGCCTTCGCGTCGAGGACGAACAGGACCCTGCACTTGTGGCATCCGAGGGGGCTCCCGCAGTCGCACTTCTCCGGGAGTACGTACCTCTCGAGGTCGGTCTTGATCGGGACCATCCCCAGCCTGTGGGCGAGAATCTCGTCGTACAGGACCGAGGAGTTCTCGAGGATCACTACGTCGTCGATTGCCATCGATGGGACCTCTGCGATACAGAAGCGCCTGATCGCATTGGCGTAGCTCCTGTCGACCCCCTCAAGCTGGAGGGTGACCGAGTCTTTGGTCTCGTCAAGGACCTTGACCTTAACCATGGGTGACACCCACTGGATGACAATTCTTTACCATAATGAAACGCCAGTTTCGCGGCTCGGGAAGGAATTGGGGTTAAAAAGGTTTGGTAGCTCTCGTGAGGGTTTTCCGGGGCAGATGCCGGACCCGATTTCGTTTCATGAGGCCGCGAGACTTATATCCTTAGGGACAAGGGCTGGTCTGGCCAATGTCGACGACTACGGAGTTCAGGCACCTGGTTAGGATGGCAGGGAAGGACCTAAACGGTAGCAAGAAGCTCATCGCGGCCATCTCTGACCTCCGCGGCGTCGGATACAACTACGCGAGCGTTGTGATAAACAAACTGGGGCTCGACCCCAGGGCCAGGCTAGGGACGCTCCCGGACGAGCAGATTCGGGAGGTAGAGAAGGCAATTCAGAACTCCGCCGCCTTCAACGTCCCGTTCTGGTACTACAACAGGAGGAAGGACCCCGACTCCGGAGAGACGAAGCAGCTGATGGGGTCGGACCTCGATTTCGTCGTAAAGAACGACATCGACGACGAGCGGAACATCCAGAGTTGGAAGGGGATCCGGCACGGCCTAGGACTGAAAGTGAGGGGTCAGAGGACGCGGACCACTGGGAGGAAGGGGAGGACGGTCGGAGTCAGAAAGGCAGTACTGCAGGCAGCAGCGAAAGAGGCTGCGGCCAAGAAGGAAGAGAAGTGAGGCTTGGGAGACCCGAAGAAGTCGAGGAAGAACTACAGCAGGCCTAGGAGCCCGTGGCGCGCCGACCAGCTCGCCCAGGAGCTGTACCTTCTCGGCAACTTCGGTCTGAGGAACAAGCGGGAGTTGTGGAAGGCTCAGACACATCTCAGCTCGATGCGGAAGCAGGCGAGGACCCTGCTGGCTGCGACCGAGCAGGTAAGGCTGAGGGAGGAGAAGAAGCTGCTCGACAGCCTCAGCAGGAAGGGGCTGGTGTCAGAAGGGGCCAGTCTTGACGACATACTCAGCCTCACTGTGGAAGACGTCCTTTCGAGGAGGCTGCAGACCATGGTCTTCAAGAGGGGGATGGCTGTCTCCCCGCTTCACTCGAGGCAACTGATCGTTCACGGCCATGTGATGATCGGCGGAAGGAAGATCACGGTCCCAGGGTACGGGGTCGGGAGAGCCGAGGAAGGGAACATCAGGCTCGTCGGACTGAAGGAGCCGGAGCAGCCGGCTACGCCTTCGGCCCCCCAGCCGGTTGCGGCCACGGAGGGCCCAGCCCGGGCGGAGTGATGAGAGATGAGCCTCGAAGACGAAGGCATGAGAGACCGATGGGGCGTGGTCCACATTTACTCTTCGTACAACAACACGATCGTCCACATCACCGACCTCACCGGGGGCGAGACGATAGGATTCTCGTCTGGGGGGAGACACGTCAAGGCGGACAGGTTCGAGTCTTCACCCTACGCTGCGATGCGGAGCGCAGCTACGGCATCAGAAGCGGCGAAGTCGAAGGGGATCACAGCGGTGCACATCAAGGTGAGGGCTGTCGGAGGGACAGGACCGAGGACCCCTGGTCCTGGGGCGCAGGCTGCAATCAGGGCGATAGCCAGGGCTGGGTTCAGGATCGGGAGAATCGAGGACGTGACCCCAATCCCGCACGACACGACCAGGAAGAAGGGCGGCCGCAGAGGCAGAAGGGCCTAGGTCTCAAGGCGTCTCAGCACTTCCACAGAATCGACCTTTCCGTCTCCGTCTCTGTCTGTGCCGCGGAGGACGCACGCGAAGTCCCCCCCTTGGTATCCTTGGAACAGGGATTCCGGTTCGTTGCAGATGCCGATCACGGCTGCCTTCGTCCCAGCTCCCGTGAGGCCGGCTGCGAGGATGCAAGATTTCTGGTCGTTCCAGGGGTTCCTCACCTTTGCGACTATGCTGTCGAGCTCAGAGTTGTATGGCTTGCCCTTCTCGTCCACGATGGACCCCCAGAAGCCCCCCTGCTTGAACCGGACCGGAAGGTAGGGGTTCAGGTCTTCTGAGACAACGTTCGTTCTCGGACCGCCGACGAGGACCAGGTTGGAACCCTGGAGCCTCTCCGCCTTGATGTCCACGTCCAGCTTGACAGGGAACGTACTAGGGAGGCTGACGAACTGGCCCAGTGCGAAGCCAAGCTGGACGGCGTAGTGGCCGTCCCTGGCCTGGGTCCCGCTCGCGCCGTGCTGTATCGGGGAGCCGACGACTATCCAGGCGTCCAGCTCGCCATCGCCAACGAACTCCTGAAAGAACCGACCGAAGGCCTTCGACCTTCCCGTTGCTGTGAATGTCGGAATCTTCTCCCCCTTCGAAGGGAACTCGACCGCATACCCGTCCGAGGAAAGAGCGAAGAGGTTCGCCTCCCCCCCGCGCACCACCGCTCGCCTGACGCGGACGATCAGCCCGTCACTCTCGAGCCTGCCGACGTGATAGTAGACGGTCTGGTGATGGACACCGAGGGCACGGGCGATTTCAGCCGGGTACTTCGGGCCCGCGGCGAGGAGCCTGAGCACCCTCTGACCCACCCTGCTGGAAGCGGACTTGAATTCGTCCGGGTCTTCTGCGACAAGTACGCGTTTCGCCGTTCCGGCGCGGGACTTCGGGTCGATGAGGAGCTTCTCCCTTGGCACGCCGGTTAGGTCCTCGGACTACTATTAAACGAGTTTGCATGGTGTGACCTGAATGTTTCGTCGCCCCGTTCAGACCACGCAGATTCCGACTTTCAGGGTCGAGGAGAATCTTTTGCTGGGCTTATTACCCCACAGGGCGTTGACCCCTTCATGTGCGGGATAGTCGGCTGCGTCGCTGACGAGCCAGTCGCCGGGCTCCTCCTCGAAGGGCTCAGGAGAGTGGAATATCGTGGCTATGATTCAGCGGGCATGGCTACGTTGAACAGGGGAAAGATGGAGGTCAGGAAAGGAACGGGGAAGATAGCTGAGCTGGACAAGAGACTGAGATTCTCAGAGCTTCCGGGTTCAGTTGGGTTGGCCCACTGCCTTCACCCAGACACGCTCGTGCAACTTTCGGATGGGAGAGTCGTCCGTCTTGCTGACCTTCCTGAAGCTTCTGCCGTCGCCTCAGTAGACACCAACGAGCTCCGGATTGTTCCAGCAGGTGCGAAGAAATTCAGGCATCCTTCTCCCCCGTTCCTCACGAGGGTGAGGACAGCTTCCTCGAGCCTGCTCTGCAGCGATTCGCACAGAATGTTCGTGGTACGTGATGGAGTAATCACGGAGTGTCCGGCAACGGAGTTGAGGGAGGGCGACCTGCTACTTCGTCCTAAAGCAATTGTGACCGAGGGGAGAAGTGCGCCCCTCATTCCTGTAGTGGCTAGGAGATACGTCAGGCTCGGACCGGGAAGGAGAAAGAGAATTGTTGAAGGTATCAAAGAGCTCAAAATGACTCAGAGCCAGCTTGCGAACTTGGTTGGAATCAAGACCAAGTACCTTGAACATGTTCTGAGAGGGGACAGGTCGGTCAGGGAAGACGTCATATTGAAGTTGCAAGATGCGCTTTCCGTCGATCTGAGCGACAATCTGCAACCCGTTTCTCACAGCCACGGGATTTATGTCGCTATACCCGAATCCACGACGCCTGGCCTGATCGAGCTTGCGGCCTATGTCTTGGGGGACGGAGCCATCTACGACAAGATGATAAGAATCAAAGAGGCCGACCCGCAACTCATTTCACACTACGCGCAACGGTTCAGGCAGATCTTTGGGGTCTCGCCCTCGGTTAGGAAGCTAAGGGGGACGAACGCCTATGTCCTTGTGGCATCGAGTACCTCCTTGGCCAGGTGGTTTATACTGAATTTCACAATGCGTGAGGATGAATTCCTGGCTTCAATCGGAGGGTTGACAGTTCCGGAGATCGCGGCATTCATTCGTGGGATTTTCGACGCCGAAGGGACAGTCAATTTGAAGTCAATGCAGGTCTTGATCAGGATGACCAGCGAACGATTGATCAGAACCCTTCAGTTTCTGTTGCTAAGGTTCGGAATCCAGTCCTCGTTCGGGGTCCACCACTCGCGAAACAAGAACTGGAAGACCGCCTTCAGCATCGCGATTAGCAGCCAAGAGGGCGCTTCAAAGTTCTTGGAAGAGATTGGAACGTCATCGAAAGCAAAACGAAGGAAGCTTCTGCAGATCTCTCATGGAAGGGAGGGTCGAACCTTCAACGCTATTGAAATCCCGGTCAACAAAGCCACGCTGAGACAAATCGCACCCGGGCTTGGAATTGGCAGGCATCTCAGCGGGACGGGGTACCTTGATAGACCAACTGTAGCCAGAATCCTAGGAAGGATTGCAGAACGGACGAATCTAGGAGAATCACAGCTAGGGGCCCTGTTGTCTCGATACGCCGAAGGAGAGGTTTTCTTCGAACGAGTGACAGCGATAACAAGAGAACCGACCGACGTCCCCTTTCTCTATGATCTAGAGGTAGAAGGAACCAACAGCTTCATCGCAAACTGCCTCGTGAGTCACAACAGCCGCTGGGCGACCCACGGCGGGGTCACGGACGAAAATGCTCACCCCCACACGTCGTGCAAAGAGCTCGTGGCAGTCATCCACAACGGGATAATCGAGAACTATCTTCAGCTGAAGAAGGAGCTGATTTCAAAGCAACACAGGTTCAGGAGCGAGACGGACACCGAAGTGATCGCCCACCTGATAGAGCAGGAATACCTGAAGCTCGGGGACCCGGTAAAGGCGGTCCGGGCAGCGACGAGACAGCTGAAGGGGCAGTACGCGATTGCAGTGATGTTCCAAGACCGTCCTGACATGATCGTGGGGGCGAGAAAGGACGCCCCCCTCATAGTCGGAGTGGGGGACGGGAAGACTTTCCTAGCCAGCGACGTGCTGGCGTTCATCGAGCACACAGACAGGACGGTCTTCCTGGACAACTACGAAGTGGTCGCGATAACGAAGGACTCGGTAAGGATAACTGGCAGGAGCGGGCGCGAGGTCAAGCGGAAACCCACCCAGGTAGCCTGGGAACTCTCCGACATCTCGAAGACCGACTACGCCCACTACACCCTCAAGGAGATCAATGAACAGCCCAGGACTGTGGTGTCTGCATCCGTCCAGGACGAGGAGAAGGTGGCTGAATTCGCAGCCGCCATCCGGCGTGCGAAGTCGCTCTTTATCACTGCGTCGGGGACGAGCTTCCACGCAGGACTGCTGATGAAGTTCAGGCTCAACAAAGAAGCCAACCTGCGCTGTGACGCAGTGATCTCTGGGGAGCTGAAGGAGCACACGGGATTCCTGACGAAAGGGTCGGTGGTGGTCGTCATCTCCCAGAGCGGGGAGACCGCAGACGTCCTCGAAGCGGTCAAGGAGGCCAAGAAGAGGGGGGCGAGGATATTCTCCATAGTCAACGCGGCTGGTTCGACCCTCGCGAGGGAGAGCGACGGGGTTCTCCTGCTGAACTGCGGCCCGGAGGTCGGGGTCGCAGCCACGAAGAGCTTCACTGCCCAGGTCGTAGTGGCCAACCTTGTCGTGGACGCGGTTCTTGGGAGGAAGCACAACAACGGGGTGAAGGAACTGTCCGAAGCAGTCGCGCAGGTGCTGTCGACAGAACCCCAGATAGAAGAGATCGTCAAAGAGTACATGCAGAGGCCCGACTTCTACTTTGTCGCCAGAGGGTACCAGAGCCCTGTAGCCATGGAGGGAGCCCTCAAACTCAAGGAGCTGTCGTACATCCACGCGGAGGGGATGCCTGCAAGCGAGCTCAAACACGGGACCCTCGCGCTGATAGAGAAGGGGACGCCTGTCGTGGTAGTGAACCCGTCGGGGGAGTCCCACGCCGACTCTCTCTCCAGCGCAGAGGAGCTGAAGGCAAGAGGGGCAGACGTAATCGGAGTCTCCGACGTCGGCGACGAAGTCTACAAACACCTGGTGAAGGTCCCCAAGGTGCAATCGAAGTTCATGCCCGTGGTGGAGGTGATCCCGCTGCAGCTGTTGGCTTATCATTTCGCGCTTGCTCGCAGGAATGACCCAGATTATCCCCGTAACCTGGCCAAGTCGGTCACTGTCAAGTGAGCCCTGGCCAGAAGCGGACTGTCTCGATCGGAATGGGCCTTGCGTGCCGATTCATTCACAAAGCAATTAAGTGAATTCAGGGGAAGGGTCGACGTGGTATCCAAGAAGGAGGTACTATCCAGACCGGTCGGCACAATCAAGGTGGGAAAGAAGAGCCTCTCTGCCCTTCTCGACGAGATGTCCCAGACTGGCTTCCAGGGGAAGAAGCTGGGCGAAGTCGCCGAAATATGGAGTGAGATGGCCAGTCAGAAGGACCTGACAATCTTCCTTGGGCTGACAGGGTCGTTGAGCACGACGGGTCAGTGGAAGATAATCCGCTGGCTCATCGAGAAGCGGTACGTGGACGTGCTGGTGAGCACGGGCGCGAACATTTCGGAGGACATCCTCGAGGCTCTGGGCTACCACTACTATCAGGGCACTTGGCTGGCGGACGACGAGGCGCTGTTGAAACTGAAGATCGACCGGTTCTACGACGTCTACGCGGACGAGATGCAGTACAGGAAACTGGAGAACACGATCTACAGGTTTGCGGACACCCTCGACCCGAAGGAGACCTACTCCACAAGGGAGTTCCTGCACCTGTTCGGTAGCTTCCTCTCGAAAAAGGGGATAGACAGCATAGTAGCTGCGGCCTACGAGCACGGAGTCCCAGTCTACTCTCCGGGACTGATCGACAGCGGGTACGGGGTCGCCCTGAGCCTGCTCCGGAGGGACAAGGGGAAGATGATCAGGCTCGACCAGACCAAGGACATGGAGGAGCTCGCTCAGATCGCCGAGAGGGCGAAGCGGACTGGGGTGGTGTATCTTGGCGGAGGGGTGCCGAAGGACACTATCCAGCTCTCTACGATCATAAAGTCCCTGGCGAAAGGGGGAGACGAAGAGACCCCTCACGAATACGCGATACAGATCACTGCGGACAGCCCCCAGTGGGGAGGGCTCTCCGGGTGTACCCTAGAGGAAGCGATCTCCTGGGGGAAGATATCGTCCCAGGCGAAGAAGGCGACCCTCTACGCGGACATCACTCTGGCGCTTCCGCTTGTAGTCCACGCAATGAACGAGCGGGTGGAGAAGAGGGCGTACCCGGCCGACCTGGGCTGGGTCTTCAAGGGTTAGAGCGCAGAAGCTTCGCGACCACGCTCGGACATTCCTTCGCGAGCCGGGGAGCAGCGCCGAGATAGGCCTGGGGTGTATTCGGACCGGCCGAAGCTGGGGTGAACTCGCCCTGCTCCAGTGCGGCTTTCACCTTCTCGTAGCCCCGCTCATCCCCCTTCAGCCTCATGGCGATCTGGGCGGCTTCGGCGAGGACCTCTGGATGGCGGTCGAGGTCCTCGGTCATCGAGACCCGGTCTACCGACATCGAGGAGAGGGAGGCCCTGAGCCTGGAGCATGCTACCATCGAGTGGGCTAATCCTTGTCCAGCCATACGGCGGATCGTGGAGTCGGAGAGGTCCCTCTGCATCCTGGTGACCTGGAGCCTGTAAGCCAGGAGCGTGAGGAGGGAGTTCGATATCTCCGCCTGGCCTTCTGCGTTCTCGAGGTCGACCGGATTGACCTTCTGGGGCATGGTCGAGGAGCTCACCTTGCCGGGCCGCCTGAAGTGGACGTAGTCGAGGGTCTGGTACAGCCAGAGGTCGCGGGAGAGGGACAGCATCAGTTGGTTGAGGTTGATGATCGTATGTAATATGTCGGAAAGCCTCTCCCCTGGAGCGACCTGGGTGGAATATGCCGCGCAGTCCACCCCCTTCTTCGATACGAAATCGCTCAGCGTCCTTGGCCAGTCCTGCCCGCCCATGAGTGAGAAGGACGCGTATGTGCCGACTGCTCCGGAGAACTTGGCCATCGGCCTCATGCACTTCAGCGCCGACACTCTCTCTGCCACCCTGACCGCGAAGACTGCGATTTCCTTGCCGAAGGTGGTCGGGACTGCTGGCCTCCCGTGGGTCCGGGCGAGCATCGCCGTGTCTGCCTCCTCACCGGCCATTCGGGCAAGGTCGGTAGCTAGAGAGGAATACGCTGGGACGATCACCTCGGCCAAGGCCCCCCGTAGGAGCAGGGCGAAGGCGAGGCTGTTGGTGTCCTCACTGGTGAGACCGAGATGGACAAAAGCGGAAAGGGATTGCGCTCCCGAGCGCTTGAGCAGCTCCCTGAGGTGGACCTCGACCGCTTTCACGTCGTGACCGAGCTCCTCCTCGAGCCGCTTCAGGCGCTCCATGGACGGAATCACGGCAGGGACTTTCCGCTTCGGCGCGACCCCGAGTTCGACCAAGAGGCCGAGGTAGTCGAGTTCTACCCGGAACCTCTCCTCTGCGAACGCGCGTTCAGAGAAGAAGCGCCCTAGCGGTTCGGCCTCATCCCTGTACCGGCCGTCTATCGGGGAGATCGCGTCAAAGCTCAAGGGTGCTAGACCTCTCTTCTCCGTACGAGACAAGCCCGACGTCTACGCCAAGTTCGCGCTCAAGATAACCGACGAGCAGTTTGGCCTGCTTGGGGAGGGCGGTGCCGAATCGCGCGCCGAAAAGCGAGAGCGGAGACTCGTACACCGGCTCTACTTCGCCCAGGTGGCCCAGAGACTTCTGGAAGTCTGACGTCTCTGACCCGCCGACCCTGTAAGCCGTGCAGACCTTGAATTCTTTCACTTTTGCAAGGACGTCCAGCTTGGTGACCGCTATCTTCCTGACGCCGTTGAGGCGGACTGCGTACTTCAGCGATACGAGATCGAGCCACCCGACCCGCCTCGGACGGCCGGTGGTGGAGCCATATTCGCCCCCGAGCCTCCTTATGGAGTCCCCGAGCCCTCCGCCGACTTCGGTCGGGAACGGACCGCTCCCCACCCGAGTGGTGTAGCACTTCATGACCCCGAGGGGCTCGCCAGCAAGCGCAGGGGGGATGCCGAGCGCGGCCGGGATGTAGCTCGCAAGGGTGTGCGTGCTGGTGACATACGGATAGCTGCCGTGAAGGATGTCGAGCAGGGTCCCTTGGGAGGCTTCGAACAGGACCGAGCCTCCGTTTTCGCTCAACTCCTGGACCCGGCCGCCTACGTCCCCCACCAGCCCATTCAGTAGGCGCTTCGAATCGGACTCCCAGGCCGACAGCTTCGGTGAGCTCACGCCCACCCTGCCGTAGAACCCCTTGAGGTCGGCGAAATCGAAGCCCGCCATCAGGTCTGAGACCCGGGGGGCGAGCCGGAACGCCCGCATCCCGTAGGAAGGCCCGATTCCTCTCTTGGTTGTGCCTATCGCTGACGGGCCTCTCATGCTTTCGAGGAGGACGTCAAACTCCTTTTCGAGCGGGGTGACCAGAGTGCAACGTCCGTCTACGGTCAGACGGGCACGGACGCTCCGCGGGAGAACGGCGAGCTCTTCCCCAAGGACCGCAGGGTCGAGGACGACTCCGGCGCCGATGAGCAGCTCCTTCCCCTTCAGCGCGCCAGATGGGACCAGGTGAAACGTGTGCTTCTTTCCTCGAAGGACGACCGTGTGCCCGGCGTTGCTCCCTCCGTTGAAGCGGGCGACAGCCTGGAACCTGTCGGCGAGGTAGTCGACCACCTTTCCCTTGCCCTCGTCCCCCCACTGCAGCCCCACGACAGAGAGGTTCTTCGTCCTATACCACTTTCTTGATGTCGTGCGGAAGGCTTTCCTTGAGCCCTGCCGGCGTGATTCGGAGGAATTCGGCGTTTCGCTGGAGCTCGGAGATGTCCCTGGCCCCGCAGTAACTCATCCCCGACCTCAATCCCCCGACGAGCTCCCTTACGACCTCCTCCACCCGCCCCTTGTAGGGGATCAGGCCCTCCACCCCTTCTGGGACGCTGTCTTCGATCGCTTCCTCGACCACGTCCTCCTCCTTTGCCTCTGCCTTACCCTCGCGGATCCTCCGGTCGATCGACGCTGCGAGCGAAGCCATCCCCCGGGTCAGCTTGTACCTGACCCCATCCCTGAGGATCGTCGGACCCGGGCTCTCTTCTGTCCCGGCGAACAGGCTCCCTATCATCACCGACGACGCACCGGCTGCCATCGCCTTCGTGACGTCCCCCGGGTTCCTTATCCCTCCGTCCCCGATTACCGGAACCCCCGAGTCCCGTGCGCCTCGAGCGCTGTCGATGATCGCTGTAAGCTGCGGTACCCCGAAACCGGTGACAACCCTGGTGACGCAGATGCTGCCGGCCCCCACGCCGACCTTGACCGAGTCTGCGCCGGCCTTTATGAGGTCCAGAGCACCTCGGGATGTCGCCACGTTCCCAGCGACCACCTCGACCTTGCCGAGCTCCCCCTTGAGCCTCTTCACAGTGTCGATGGCATGAGCGGAATGGCCGTGGGCGATGTCGACTACGAGCGCGTCGGCGCCTGCATCCAGTAGGCGCCGGGCCCGTTCCATGTGATCCCCCTTCACCCCAATCGCAGCTGCGACCATCAGGCGCCCCTTCTTGTCCTTGGTCGCCAGGGGGAACTGCCTCCGCTTCGTGATGTCCTTCGAGGTGATCAAGCCGGCCAGCCTCCCCTTGCCGTCGAGGAGGGGAAGCTTCTCGACCTTGTTGTCACGCAGTATTTTCCTGGCCCGTTCAAGGGAGACTCCCTTCCGAGCGGTGATCAGGTCCTTTCTGGGGGTCATCACTTCGCCGAGGCCCCTGTCGAGGTCGTCCTCGAGTACGATGTCCCGGCGGGTGACCAGTCCGAGCACCTTCCTGGAGGAGTCGATTATCACAATCCCGCCGACCTGGCGTTCCCCGATGACCTTCCACGCGTCCTTCACAGTGCTGCCGAGCCCAAGGGTGACAGGGTCCTCGATGACCACGCTTTCAGAACGCTTGACCCTCAGAACCTCCTCGACTTCGTCGTCGACGGACATGAACCTGTGGATTACGCCTATTCCCCCGAGCCTGGCCATGGCGATTGCCATCGCCGACTCTGTGACTGTGTCCATGTTGGCGCTGACGATCGGGACGTTCAGCCGTATGTCGGCGGAGAAACGCGAAGCTGTGTCGACGTCCTTACGGGACACGATATCAGAGAACCTGGGCACGAGAAGGACATCGTCGAAAGTGAGGCCGACACGCATGTCGGATGCGGAACCCTTCACTTGACTTCGCCTTGCGCCTTGGCTTTATAGTGTTTGTGGAAGAGCGTCACCGACTTGAGCTGGGACGGTTTATTCCTCTTGGTTTTGAAAGAGGAGCTACTCAAAGTCCCACTTGAACGCCATTTGTATAGTGCAGTAGGATGATGCGTTTCCTAGATATCCTGAGGCGCGGAATCAGTGATTGCAACCAATCTAGTGAGAGCGGTGTGAACCAGTTTCGACGCCCTCTCCCTCGCTCTCTTGTGAAATGAACAATGGAACTCAATAGGCAACCCGACTATCACCTGCCGGAAGGATAGAGTTTGGAGATCGCGGGAAAAAATCCCCAGGAGAACGAGAGGATCTCTCTGAAGATGTACAGGAGTGAGAATCTGGAAGACCAACTCGACATTCATGATTGGGCACTCGAACTGAGGACGCGCGGTCTTTCTTACTCGAAGATAATCGCCCAAATCTCCTGCGAGTTCAACGTTGGCCTTCCCAAGTCGACTGTCTCCTATTGGGTAAGAAGGTTGCATTGTCCCCAGGGAAGGGCATACGTCTTTAGGTCCTCACCAACACCCGAGCTTGCATACATTATTGGCGTGGTAGCGGGAGACGGCTCATTGAGCGTAAGGCAAAAGCAATACGATTATCGAATTAGACTGCAATCAATTGACCGAGAATTCGTGGAGGAATTCGACCGCTGCCTGTCGAATGTTCTGAATTCGTCCAAGCATGCCTTCTGGAAGGGTGCTGGAAGGAACGAAATCCACGTCGATGTCGGCGGCTACCTCCTTCACCATTTCCTGCAACAACCGCTTCAACTCCTCAAACCTTCAATCGGGCATGACAGGGAATGTTCAGCAGGATTCCTTAGGGGATTCTTCGACTCCGAAGGATGTGTGGACAAATCCGGGTCGCTTACCGCTAGCAATACTGATGAATTCCTCCTGAGATACGTGCAGTATCTTCTCGCGAAGGATTTCGGCATAGACACCACCGGGCCGCACTTGCAAACACGGAAGGGTAGTGAAATCAAGCGGCGAGGTCGAACTTATCGTCGAAATTCGGACTGCATGACAATCCGTGTAAGAAACAAGTTCAGACTTCAATTCGTCGAGGAAATAGGCATGACAATTAGACGAAAGAATAGCAAGCTTCGTGGAATCCTTCAAAAGAATAGGCGGCGCTAGACGCACCTCCGTCTTAAGATAGTTCTACGAGGGTCCAACGAAGGGAAGCGCCGGGGGAGGGACTTCCACCCGCTCTTTTCGAGAGGGATTTGAACCCTCATCTCCGTTTCCGGAGACAGGCTCACCAGACTTTGTCTTCCAGGCCTGCGCCCTACCAGGTTAGGCGACCCCGGCAGAGGCGGCCTGATTTCTCCGGCTTAAATAGAGAATGCCCGACTTGGCACCAGGCGACGGGGCTCCGCGCGTTCGAGAACCTCGCCGGCTCGACGGACGGAGCGGCAAGGGGTTCAAGGTTTTAAGAAGCATGTCGGCTGGTCCGAACGTGCGCCTGTCGCAACGAGCAATCCCGTTGTCGGTCGCGCTCCTCGCACTGTTGCTCCTTCAGCCTTTTCTCGTTGCCGCGTCGGGGTCGGCAAGGCTTCCCCCTGCGTCGCAGGTCCCTGCCAAGGACTTGGGTCTGGGAGAGACGGCCGACCAGCCGTACTCTTCCTCGCTCCGTCCGGGGTACTACGTTGACTACACCGTCAGGTCCTACGGCCTCGGCATAACGCTCGAGTTCCAGGTACAGGCGACGAGTCCGGTAGAGATAATGGTGCTGAACGTGAGCGGTCTGGCGGCCCTCCAATCATCGGCCAAGTACACTCCCCTGTACAGCAGAGCATCAGCCAACGTCGTCGGTTCAGTCGAGCTCCCTACGAAGGGAACCTACTACCTGGTGGTGTACAACAACATGTCGTCGGGAATCGTTGAATACTCTGCCGAATATGACACGGTCCCAGTCGACGTGCAGAACGCCCATTCTGGACCGCCTGCCCCAGCGGGGATAGCCGACTACGGGGTGGTCAACGAGTCGGGGTACCTGGTCCCTTACAGCGTGGCAGCAAACGGAGTGACTGGGGAGGCCACGATTTACGGCTTGGCCGCGCACAACGCAAGTGTGGTGTCGGGGGCGAGCCCATTCGGCGCTGGCCTGCAGCTGAATGTCGTCCTTCGTGTCAACACGACGTCCGGAAGCTACGTCTACTGGTTGCAGAACGTAATGGGGATGTACACGAACAACAACACCGCATATTTCGACGACAACATCTGGAACTTCACGACAAGCCACTCCTCGATGGATTACTCCCATGTGTCCGGGCAGGGACAGACCTACCAGTTCGGGAATGCCTACTACTATGGGGCCGCGACCCCCGTCTTCCCCTACGTGCTCCCGTTCAGCATCGGGGTCCCGATCTCGGTGTCACACTCGGGCTATTCCGCGACAGTGTCGTTTGCCTCGGAGTACTCAGCTGGAGGACAGCTGACCGGGGCGTCGACGGTCTACGACACTGCTACGATAACCGAGGATCAGCAGGTCACGTCTGCGGAGATACTCGTTTCCGGATACCGGCAGACTCCGAGTGGGCACTACTTCGACGCCGAGTTCGTGTACGGAGGAGACTGCTGCGGCTCTGTCACGACTTACACCCAGATGAACTCGACCCTGTCCTTCACCTATTCGCTCGTGACCGGGGGCGTGGCTCCCCCGAGGTCCCTGTTCGGGTTCGGAAGCGACACTGCCGAGGGCGCGTACAACCTCAGGACTGAGCTGTCGCTTGGGAAGATGTGGGTCGCCCTCGGGGAGTCCGATTTCTCGACTGACTACGTTCTGAGCGCTTCGCCTCAGCTGCCGCTCACGCTGAGCTATGCAGTCAGCGACGGGAGCTCCATGGGTCAGCCGCCCGTCCTGACATACATCAGCGGCGGGAGGGCGGTCTCTGCTACTCTTTCCCTGGTACCGTCTACCTTCATGGTTGACACTGGGACGAGGTGGAGCGTCACGTACGTGGTGCACCCTGCCGGCGGGGGCGGAGAGGAGAGATGGATCACGGCATCCGGCGCCAACGGCACAGCAACTGCTGCACTCAGTCGCGTGCTCGTCTTCTTCCACCAGTTTGCCGTGACGGCGAGCGCTTCCGCTATCGGAGGCGGGTGGCCGAGCCCGCCGGCCCTCCAGGGCCAGGCCGAAGGAACGATGGTTACTCGCGCCCTGGGAGTCGCTCCGGTTCAACTGTGGCTGGACGCAGGGACGACCTGGACGA
>CAYYYU010000010.1:0-29372 GCA_964476175.1 uncultured Nitrosopumilales archaeon | reverse complement strand
CAGAGCTCCCCGACCTGGGCGAGGCGAAGAAGCCCGGTGCGAAGCCTTTCTCGGAAGTCCAGAACGAACTCTAGGGGCTTCCGCGTCCATTCCCCGCCGGGTTCAGCCTACGGAGGGGCCACCGCAGGGGACGGACCTCGGGGGTCCCATTCCGCACTCGGGGGGTTGACTGTGGGCGAGACGTACTCTCCGAATCCTGGTTTCCCGATGACGTCCCCGTAGTTCTCCATGACGACCGTCCCCCTGACCAGGGTCATCTCGGGAAGGCCCTTCACCCTTCTCCCGGCGTACGGGTTCCAGCCCGCCTTGGTGTACATCTTGTCGCCACTCAAGATCCTCTCCTTCTTCATGTCGACCACCACCAGGTCGGCGTCCGAGCCGGGGGCCAAGGCCCCCTTCCTCGGGTAGACCCCGAAGATCCTTGCCGGGTTCTCCGAGGAGAGCTGCACCAGTCTCTCGAACTGCATCCTCCCGTTGTTCACCTCGTTGAGGAACAGCGAAAGGTACCACTCGAGCGACGTCGTCCCGCCCGGTGACTTCCACATGTTCTTCCACCCCACCTCCTTCTCCGCCTTCGTGTGTGGTGCGTGGTCGGTCCCGATCAGGTCGGCAGTCCCGTCCACAAGCGCGTTCCACGTCGCATCCCCCTCGCGTTCGGGGATCTCCCAGCCGATCGAGTATGGGCCCAGCTTGACTATCCTGTCCCATCTGTTGGCCAGAAAGACATCGTGGGGGTTCACTTCAGTTGTTATTGTCTGGCCTTGCGCCCTGGCCGCGCGAACGTTGTCGAAGGACCTCTTCGAGCTCATGTGGAGGATGTGTAGCTTGACTCCGGTGACCCTCTGGAGGTTGATTAGGGTCGATATGGCGTTATCGAAGATTATCGAGTCGTAGTCCCTTGCGGCCCTGGCATACTCCTTCCAGTCGGTCTTCCCCGACTGGAGGTGCTTGTTCGAGATCTTGGACCAGATCTCCTGGTCCCACGGATGCACAACGCAGACAAGCCCAGTCTGTCTGATTTCTTGGAACAGCTCCAAGAGCTCCCCGTTGTCCGAGACTCCTATTCCAGGCATGTGCGGGTAATCTCTCCCCACATCAGACATCATGAAGATCTTGTACCCCATCGGGGGGCCGGCCTTCGCGATCTTCTTGATCTCGCCCAGGACGGTCCCTGCGGCGTGGTGGCTGAAGTCCGTCACCGCCTTTTTCCTAGCGTTCTCCCTGTGGGCTATGAAGCGCTCGGCCGTGTTCGGAGGGGGCTCGACGTTTGGCATGTCAACGGGAAGGGTTACGCCTCCGGCTGCCGCCGCCATGGTCCCAGTGGTGTAGTCTTCTTTGTGGGTGAACCCCGGGTCCCTGAGGTGGGCGTGCGAGTCGATCAGCCCAGGAATCACGAACTTCCCGGTGGCGTCTACACGCTTGGAACCCTTCGGGAGGGATGACGGCGCTCCCAGGGCCGCAATCCTTCCGTCTTCCACGGCGATGTCGGTCCTAACGAACACGCCGGAGACGTAAACCATCGCATTGTCAATCCTGAGGTCCACGGTTGATGGAGACTTCGACATTGGAAAATCGGGCCGTTCGAACCCCCCAGATTATTTAAGGCCTCTAAGCTCAGACCGAAATTGCCAGAAGATTTACTACCCCTCGGCTCGATTCGGCCGCAGGGTTGCCTAGAACAAGGTTCGGGGCAGTGCTGCTCCCCTACTCCGTTTCGTTCGAGCGCATCCTGGATGCCGCGAGGAAAGCAGAGGAGCTGGGGTTCGATTCCGTGTGGGTCTCGGACCATCTGCAGCGAGGAACACTCCCAGTCCTTGAGTGCTGGACGACAATATCCGCACTCGCTGCTGCTACGACGAGGATCAGGCTCGGGAGTCTCGCCACCTGCAACTCCTTCAGGAACCCGGGGCTCCTCGCCAAGATGATTGCCTCTGCCTCGCGGATATCGAAGGGGAGGGTCGACATTGGGGTGGGGGTGGGCTACGACGACATCGAGCACACGGCCTACGGTTATCCGTTCCCCGGGCTGCAGGAGCGAGTTGCAGGTCTGTCCGAGTCGCTGAAGGTCATGGCTGCGCTCTGGCGTGGCTCGAAGGTCGACTTCGAGGGGGCGCATTTCCGATTCCACGGGGCGGTCTGTCTCCCCACTCCTGTCGGGAATCCGAAGGTGTGGGTAGCTGGCAGAAGCGACGCTGTCCTGGAGGCCGCAGGCTCGAGCGGTGCCTACGGTGTGAACATACTTCCCTATTCGGGGAGCCGCGACAGGAGGCGGATCTCCTCCCAGGAGGAGCTTGCGGAAATCGCCAAGAAGATCGACTCCTACAAGGTGCTGAAGAAGTCGATGTACTGCGGCGACGCCGGGGTTGTCATCGCCCCCACGAAGGAGGAATTCTCACGCAGGGTCGGGAAGGCCGCAAGGCTCGCCGGGAGCTCGGTGCCCGAGATGCGCGCCAGTCTGCAGAACCTGAGCGCACTGTTCGGTACAGTGAAGGAGTGCGAAGAGAAGGAAGGGGAGCTCGCGTCAGCAGGTTTCGAGGAGCTGATGCTCATCTTCCCCGGCTGGCAAGAAAGAGACTACGCCAACATGGAAACATTCGCGGACTGCTTCATTCGCTAGGGCTTCTTGGCCGCGGTCTGCCAGGCGGCCTTCACCTTCTCGACTATCTTCTCGGCAGCATGGTCTGTCCAGGCCTTTCCCAGTTCCACAGTCGCGGCCCTCGGGTCGCCGTAACTCCCCTTCTGCGTGACCTCGTCAATCCTTGACGGGAGGCTCACTACCGGGTTGGAGAACGCCTCCCTCCTCTCCGACCCATAGGTCGTCGCCAGGTCCATCCTCACGATTCCCGGCTTGTACGCCATAGCGCCCGCTGTCTCGAGAAGACCCCCGTGGGCCATGAAGTAGGGCCATTTCCACTCTGCCCTGTCGGTCCCCTTTATCCCCGGCAGTTCCTTCCAGGATTCCTGGAGCGCCGAATACCAGTTCGAAATCGTGATCAGGACCCCGGTCTCCTCCCTGAGGCTCCTCGCCACCATGATCAGGGGATAGTAGTTCGGTTCGTTTCCGTTGACTATCACGATCTTCTTGAACCCATGACGGATGAGGCTCGTCAGCACATCCTTCGAAAAGAGGGTGAACGCCTCCGGGGAGAGGCTGACCGTCCCCTTGAAGTTCATGTGCGAGCTGGAGAGTCCGTAGGGCATCAGCGGCGCGAGGAGGGCGTTGAGCTTGGCTGCCACTTTCTCCGCAACCACCTGGGCGAGGAACGAGTCTGTCCCTATCACTCCATGTGGCCCATGCTGCTCCATGGCCCCCACAGGGAGGACAACGGTATCTACTCCTCCTGAAAGCGCCTCGCCCACCTCCACCGACGTCATCTCTCCGATGCTGTTCTTGGTAGCCAATCTGAATGTCCGCAGTGCGCGGCGATTATAACGCTTACCGGATTTCGAACGGCCAGAGAAGTCTAAAATAGTCGGCGGGGTCGGAAAATCCGGATGTCTGCATCCGGCGACCCAAAGATCGAGGTGCAGGGTCTCGTCAAGAGTTTCGGAAACGTAGTCGCGGTCGACAATGTGTCATTCAAGGTTGAGAAGGGGGAGGTCGTCGGGCTCCTCGGCCCGTCCGGGTGCGGAAAGACAACGGTGCTGAGGGCACTCGCGGGACTGGAGGACATAACCAAGGGCGAGATACTGCTCGACGGAAAGCTTGTAGCCTCCTCGAGCAGGCACGTGATGGTCCCCCCAGAGAAGCGCAGACTCGGCCTCGTATTCCAGAGCTATGCCCTGTGGCCGCACATGACTGTGCACGACAACATAGCCTATTGCCTTCACAGCAGGAAGCTCCCCAAGGACGAGAGAGAAAAGAAGATCCACGACGTCCTGGAACTCGTCGGACTCCCGGACCTGGCGAAGAGATACCCTTCGCAGCTCAGCGGGGGGCAACAGCAGAGGATAGCGTTGGCAAGGAGCCTCTCCTACGAGCCGGACGTCGTCCTTCTCGACGAACCATTGAGCAACCTCGACATGAAGGTTCGTGAAAGGATGAGAGGAGAGCTGAGGGCTCTCCTCAAGAGGCTGGGGCTCACCTCTGTCTTCGTGACGCACGACCAGGAGGAGGCCTTCGTCATCTCTGACAGGATTCTCCTGATGAACAAGGGGGCGGTGGTGCAGGAGGGGGTCCCAGAAGACCTCTACTCTCAGCCGGCGAACCCGTTCGTAGTCGAGTTCATCGGAAGGGCCAACATCTTCAAGGCAGTCTTCGAGGAATCCTCGGAAGAGGGGCACAAGGCGCGATTCAAGGTCCCTGAAATGCACGCGGAACTGGTCTGCGAGCGACCGGAGGTTATTCCCAAGGATTCAAGCCAGGTTGCGATTAGGTTCAACGAGATCGCCATCAGCCGAAAGCCAATGGGAGGAGAGAACGAAGTCTTCGGGAAGGTCCTGTCAAGGGAGTACCGGGGGTCGGTGACCGACCACAGGATCCAGGTGGGGGAAGCCCAGCTTGTCGTCACGACGCACAAGTTCTGCGGGTCCTCCGAATCCCCGACTTCGTCTGACATCTACGTCCGGTTTCCCCCCACGGCAATTATGCCGATAGTCAGACGCGACTAACCGACACTCGAGCTCCTGGGTGGCCGCGACCCCTTGTCACTTCGCCCCGTTGTCAAAGGAGTCCCAGTCACCCAGCAGAGCAGAATTCAGCTGACGAGCTTAATGGAGAGCCTCTTCAGGCCATTGAGCTTCGCTGCGTTCAGAAGGAGTGGGGTTATCCCCTCCACAACCTTTGACATACTGAGCGGTCCGACGTGCAGCGGCCTCAGCCCCTCGATGCTCCGAATCACACTCGCAGCCTCCTCAAAGTCCTTTCGGCTGTCGCAGGCCACCAGGACGTCATAGTCGAGCCTGTGTCTCGTCTCTTCCAGGGCGCGCGCCGGGACGTTGTGCAGTGCGGCCACGACCCTGCTCTCCCCTAGCAAGAGTGCAACCTCCTCAGCGGCAGACTTCTCCCCGCCTGAATACCTCATGATCCCCCCGTCCAGGCTCATCGGGACTATCGGAGATATGACGAGCTTCCCAGCCAGAGGAGCCCCGAGCACCCCCAAGAACGCCATCTGGTCGGCGCTCGGGATCGCAAGCACGGCGAGGTCGCATGCTCTTGCTACGCTGGCGTTCGTCCCCCCCGTGATCTTCTTTCCTATGACTGCCCCCAGCTCCTCCGCGACCCCGCGCGCCTTCTGTTCGTCCCTGGACCCTATCAGAGGCTCGTGAGCCACGGAGAGCCTGACCGCGAGGCCCTTCCCAAGTTTCCCGGTCCCCCCTATCAGTGCGACTTTCATTCTTGCGTTGTCCTCAAGACGACTCTCCAAGCTATCTTCCCTTTATGTCTGCAGGGCTCGTCCAGATCGTGGAAGCCCTTCCCGATCTTCCCGCCGAGCTCCCCGGCCCTAACCATCTCGCAATTCGCTCCACTCCACGAACAGAGGCACTTGATTGCCCCACGAGAGGTGAGGCGTTAAATTCATTCGTAGCATGAAAGAGCGTTGTCGGAGACCTGGGACCAACAGAAAGACGAGCGAACTCACCGAAGGAAGAATCTGAAATATCGGGAAGTCAAGGAAGCAATTAGGAACACGACATCGGTCTACGAAGCGTGCGAGAAACTCAAAGTCGGAAACGCGACCGTCTACGCCGCAATCAAGAGATTCCGATTAAGAAAACCTAGGTCTTGGGAGACCAACCACCTTTTTCGGGTAGGGAAGTTGAGACGGCTTAATCCGACCTCGATAATAGAATCGGAGGCTGATCGGATGTGGGTAGGGTTGCTTGTGGGAACCGAGTGTGGATTGCAGGCCACGTATGAGAAGAGCTTCGGCAGCACTGAATTGAAAATCTCTCTAGGAATGACAGATCGGGAGTATGTGGCGAAGTTCGCGCAACTTTGCAAGACTGGGCCTCCTCGCCACACCGCGCCACGGAGGCTGGGACGTGGTGATGTTTGGAGTAAAGAGCTGAAGGGATTGCGGGCTTTGATGGTACTGAAGGAAGTCCTGCCTTACTTGCTTGACAACAAACTTCGGCAAGCCCGACGGGCGATAGAATTCTTCTCTCCCACGGGGTATCGGCGAGGCTATCACACGTCTCAGGATGTCTGGCCAATCGCAGAGTTTCCGTTTAGGAAGGGCGCCAAGCCCAACCGTCCGATCCGGCGAAAGACTCAGGGCATTCCGTTACCCTAGGTCAGGAGCGTGGTTTAGTGGCGCTACCACTCTCCCAGTTGTAAAAGCCTTTTCCGGTCTTGCGGCCAAGCATCCCTGCTCGAACTAGCTCGCGCAAGAGCGGACTTGCTCTATACTTGCTATCTTGGAACTCCTGCATAAAGACCTGAGTAATGTTCAGGGTCGTGTCGAGCCCCACGTAGTCGAGGAGCTGGAGGGGCCCCATGGGCCAGTTGAGCCCCAATCTGACCGCCTTGTCAACATCCTCAGGGTCAGCGACCCCCTCCTGCACGAGAAAGACCGCCTCGTTGAGAGCAGGGACGAGGATTCTGTTGACAATGAATCCCGGAGAATCCTTCTTGCAGAGGACAGTCTCCTTCCCCATTCTTGCGGAGACGCTCCTGACAAGGTCGAGAGTCTCTCGGGATGTCCTGTTCCCTTTGATTATCTCCACCAAGGTCATCAGTTGGGGCGGGTTGAAGAAGTGCATTCCGCATACGTTCTCGGGGTGCGGTGTGGCGGACGCAAGCAGAGTTATGCTGATCGACGAAGTGTTTGACGCTATGACTGTCTTCTCGCCCACCAGACCAGAGATTCTCCCGTAGAGTTCCATCTTCAGCTTCGGGTCCTCCGTGGCCGCCTCGATCACCAGCTGACATCCTTCGAGGGCCTCGGCCAGGTCCGTGGTCGGGTGGATTCTGGAGATGACCCGTTCGCCCTCTTCTCTTGTGAGCTTCCCCTTCTCTACGAATTTCGCTACGCTGCCCTTTACCATCTTCATCCCCTTGTCGACCAGGTCCTGGTTGATATCGAGGAGGGATGCCTCGTACCCGCCCACCTGTGAGGCGACCTGGGCGATGCCGTGACCCATCAGCCCCGCGCCCAGGACCGCTATCTTGCTGACTTTGCCTTCCATGGGGCCGCTGGACGAGGTGCAGGTTTTAACCCTTGGCAGCTGTCCGCTCGAAGAGGATCAGGGAGAAGTCCCGCTTTAGCCCTGCCCTTCTGAGTTCGCCTATGACCGGGGAGCCTTGCGGGACATAGACGAAGCTCCTGTCGGTCTTCCTCCGCTCCTTACGCGTCAGCAGGTGCGCAGCGAGCTCCGCAGCGTCCCCAGGGTCCCCTCCCACGAAACAGACCTGCCTCCATTCTTCCCTCCCCTCGCTCCCTGGCCTCACAATGGCCACTGCATCTCCGTTGGTGTAGACAGAACCGGCCCGAACTGCCCCTGCGACTACGTCGGGGGTCATCGAGTATGCTGCGAAGGTATCCCACATCACTTCCGACCCCAACTCGAACTCACGCGAGTCTCTGATCATCCCCAGCACTCTGGAGGTGTCTCCAGGCATGGCCCTGACTGTTCCCCTCTTGGGGGCCCGGTGGGCTCCTTCCGGCGGGACGTACACGCTCGTCCTCGAGACCTCGGCAAAACCCATCCTTGCGATCTGCCTGTGCGCAGGCTTGTTGCGAGAACCGCTGGCCAACCGGAAGATTCCAACCCCTTTCTCGCGGGCCGCCTCCATCGACCTTTCGCCCAGCGCTGAGGCGAGTCCCTTGCCCCTGAAATCGGGGTGGACCCTTGCCCCTTCTAACCACGCCGAACCGTCTTCCAAGAAGCGCACCCTGCTCATCCCGACCTGTCTCCCGTCGGCCAGGACGACAAACATCTCTGCCCCCTGGTCTCTGACCCACTCATCCCACACGCGCGGAATGTAATCGTGGCCCCCCCAGATGTCCTTAATGAAACTCATCAGCGGCCCCTTGTCGGAAGGCCTCGCCTCTCTCACTTCCACCTTCATCGACCCCGAGCCTCTCGGGCTGGCGCAAAAACCTTGTTCCCCCATTGCCGGTGTGCCGGAAAATCAGCCTCTCCTGTCGGCGGTCTACTGCTTATGAATGGGCGCGCAGCCTCGACTGGTGCCGAAAACGCCGGGGTGGCAGAGTGGTTAATGCGCGGGCCTTGAGTACTCGCAGGAGAGCCCGTGACCTTCGGGTCTCGTGGGTTCGAATCCTACCCCCGGCGCCAGTTTCAATCCTATCCAGAGAACATCATCAGACAACAAGTCAAGGGATCGATTCGATCCAATTTGGGTTACTGTATCGTTCGTTGCAGTCTTAGCCGTTTCCGGCGAATAGTGAATCCTATCCCCTGAAGGAATCTGTTTCTGCACGTTCTCCTGACATATATCTCATAACAATCCGCATTACGATAGTAGATTCGGCCGCGTCTGCCAAGCATGCTCCGTTTGCGCGTCTTCGGGTGAAGCCCAGTCGCCTCGATTCCAAAGCCCTTGGCCAGCAACCATTGTACGTACTTCAGGAGCTGTGTATTTGTATTGCTGGCTGTGAGATTACCCTCTTGGCTGACGCTTCCTTCCGAGTCGAAGAAACCCCTCAGAAATGCGGAAATGCAGCGTCGACAATGTTCCACCCATGGCCTAAGGTCGCCCGGAGGTTGTCGCAGGAAGTTGTAAAGCAACACGCTTCGTGCTTCTACATGAATCTCTCTCCTATTCTTGTCCACCCAGAGTGCGTGTCTTCTACTATTCAGAACCGCTGAAAGACATCGGTCAAATTCTGACACGAACTCAGGGTCTATGGATTGAAGTCTGATTCGGCGATTGTACCCCTTGCGGTTGATCGATCCGTCACCCAGTTTGACTCCTATGATGTAAGCAAGTTCAGGAGTTGGTTCTGCGACGAAACGGTTGGCACTACCTAGTGGATTGTGAATCTGCCGCAACCATCCTGAAAGCAGAGATTTTGATGGCGCAAAGCCGTAGTTCTCATCGAGAATGCTTCGAATCTTCGAGTAACTCAACCCTTGTTGGCGGAGAAGCTTTGCTCGTTCGTATATCTCGACCCTGATTTCCAGGGGCACAGGCACTTTATAGGATGGCGATCGTGCGTCTCCATTTGTCTCTCCATTCTGCAACGTAAAGGGCTGGATTCCGACAGACACGATTGTCAGATTTTGTAGAACTCTTAAGCACCACTACCTTCGTTAGCATGTCAGCCGGAGTGCTAGTATCGGGGTGCGCAAAAGCTACCTTACGCGTTGGAACAAACAGCACGTATCGAGGTCTGACGGAACTCCCTTCGTACTCCTTCCGGTCATAGAAACCGAGCCTTGGGAGAGGTCAGCCTAGGGCTCGGGGATGACTCTGGGAGCTGCACCTCGGTGTCAGTCTCTGGTTGGGCTGTTCGTCGTCTTGCTGGAAGGGAAACCTCTCCGACATCACTTGAACTGACCCACAACTCTCTGATAGGACGACCAGGCTTCCTTCTGCCGCCCTCTCCCATCGATCAGCCCGAAGTGGTTCTCCTGGTCAGGGAATGACCTCCACGGGCCGTCGATGTACCTCCAGATTCCCATTCCGTTCACACCGTCCATGGAGTAGAGCCTTCGGCAGACAGCCTCGACGTACTCCGCTTGCCTCTGCTCGCTGTACCCGAGTATCCCTGGGCCGCTCGGATAGCCGGTCTCTGCCACGAATACTGGCTTCCCGGTCGCTTCCCGAACCTGTTCCGCCCTCCCGAACGGCGCCACGTCTATCGGCTCCGGACGCTTGTAGTTAGGATAGAAGTCGAGCGCCAGGATGTCGCAGTACCTTGCAAAGCGGGACGGGTCCAGCTTCTCTGCGTCGGCTTCCAGGTTGACTATCGTCCTCGCTGACTGGTCCTCTTCGTGGACTGCCCGGTTCAGCACGTCCAGCAGCTCTTCCGTGAACGTCCCCCCCTCGAGCCACATTGCGCCTTTCCTCCAGCCTGCAGCCTCATGCATCTGCCACCAGTTGGGTTCGTTCTCGATCTGCCAGAACTTCACCCTTCCCTTGTAGTGACGGGTCAGTAGTCTCGCGTGGACAGCCACCCTGCGCAAATAGAGAGAAGGGTCCGCGTTCGCGTCAAGCCCATCCGGGAGCATCCTCTGGTACCCGCACGCAAGGACCGGGACTACGGAGATCCCAGCCCGGGCCAGCCCGTCGACCAATCCATCCATGGGCCAATCCGCATATCCTTCAGACAGGGCCTGGTCTATCGAGACCTCTGGGGCCAGCCTCTGCTCGAAGAACCTCCACGGGAACCAGCACCTGACAAAAGCCACCCCCAAGTCACGCAGGTTGTCCGCCAGGGCGATGCAAGCCGTCTCAGCCTCGCCGCCGGGCTCGACCTCTTCGTGGGCACGAATCACCCCTTCGTCGAACTCTTCGAGGACTCGGCCCTCCGGGAGTCCCACTGAGAGGAGATGTGGGATGATTATCGACTTCGGCTCTCTGAAACCGGCATAATGCCATGGGTCGTCCAGGTTGATGCCGAACGCGAATCGCCCCTCCAGGTCGAACACTTGCGGTCAGCTCTCGAATTCGACAACCGTTTTCAGGTCGTCCTCCCCCTCGGCCGAGTACGCCCCCAGTGCCGCATCGGCAGGGACCCTCCGTGTGATCATGGCCTCGAGGAGCCCCGGCCACCTCAGTCGCGCCTTTACAAGGTCCTCCGCGCCGGCGCCGAAGTACCTCTTGTTGGCGTTCACCGAGCCGAAGTGGACTCTGTTTCCGAGGACAAGCCCGGTGAATATCCTTCCCGCGTCTTCCGAGAGGATCTTGTCGCGATATATCCCCAGGTACGACGCGATTCCCGCTGTCCGGATCAGGTCCTGGGCCTGGAGGGCGACGTCGGCGTTGCCCGTCGCCTCTATCAGCAGGTCGCAGCTGTTCTCCAGCGACGCTAGATGGGTCTCCTTGGCATCGACATACTCTGCTCCAGTCTGCAAGACCAGCTTCGCCTTGAGGCTGTCCAAAGGTCGCGTTGCGACCGTCCTGACCTCAAGCCCCCTAATCCGCAGTATGCACGTCGCAAGTATGCCCACTGCGCCCGCTCCCAGGACGATGGCATCTGTAGGGTTCCATTTCATCCTCTGGGACTGGATCACAAACGCCTGCTCGATCCCTTTCTCGGCTATGGAGAGGGGTTCGAGCAGGACCCCCACCTCCGACAGGGACTCGTCGACGCCAACAACGAACCCGGAGTCGGTGGTAGCAAACTCCCTCGCGAAACCGTGCAGCCGCTTTATCCCGTGCTCCCTGTAGTTCCCGGTAAGGCACATGTCAGACTGGCCGTTGCTGCAGTTCTGACAGTTCTCCGTGCAATTCCTTCTGACGGTCGGGACAACCAGCTCGCCCTGCTTGAGCCCGGACACGTCTTCACCGAAGTCCTCGACCCTGCAGAGAGACTCGTGGCCGATGATCAGGTCCCTCTCACCATCAGGAGGGGTCCCGTAGAACCCAGAGACTATGTCTCTGTCAGTGCCGCACACTCCGACCTTGAGAACCTTCAGGAGCACTTCGCCGGCTCCTGGCACAGGGACCCCTGTCTCCAGCAGTCTGAGGGAGCTTCCCTTCCCAGGAGTCACAGTAATCGCCTTCAAGGCTACCCTCTGCTCTGCAGCCCTGTTTCTAATTAACTAGGCGCGTCCCTGGAGCTTCCCGGCCGTTTTCTCCTGTGAGAATCATGACGACTGATTATAAGGGGCCTGGTGCTCGGCGTCCCTGTGGAACCCCATCGACCGCTCTGGCACAAGAGGTTCAGGTACGCAGCCTTCGCTGCAGTGGCAGTGGCTGCGGTCTGGACCGTGGTCATCATCCTTCCTTTCGACCCCTTCAACAGTCTGCTTCCGGTCATGATAGGAGGGGGGGCCGGGACCTGGCTCCTGCTGGGGTACGTGATCTACCTCGCAGTTGGGGTCGGAGGGCTGGCGGCGCTGGCTTCGCTCCTCTCGACAGTCGAACTCGGGGAAGGGAAGACGCCGAATGCCCCAGTGATGATCATCGGTCTGGTCCTGCTCTTCGTCGGGGTCACGGCCAGCTGTCTTCTGCTCGGGATTGCCGGAGCGACGGGCGGTTACGCCCAGACCATTCAGCACCAACCTGAGGCGAGCCTGGAAAGCATCCTCACCCCCTTCGTGGACATCACCAGGGTGACGTCAGCGGTCGCGGTCTTAGGTGCCGCAGCCGTCATCTTCGGTATCGGAACGGCGAGGGGGGAGATCCGGTCTGAATGATTCTTCACCGGGGAAGCCCCTGGGCCTATCTGGCCTGCGGGATGTCGCTGCTACTGCTCTTGTCTCCTGAGAGCGCCTCCATGGCTGGGACGGCAGGTTCCGGGGAGCTCGCGTTCATCCAGACGTCCGCCCCCCTGGTTCTTGGGCCTTGGGCGTCGTGGTCCCGCAGGGTGCGAACCTGGGTGTCGGGGGGACTGTTTCCTGGGGAAGCTCCAGCAACTTGAGCGCGCTGGCGACCCTCCCAACAATCAACTCGACTGACGGCACAATACTCGTGATACTCTCAGCGATGGTGGGGAGCAGCTCCATTCTCCAAATTGCGGCCGGGCTCTTCCCGGGGGACAGTGCTTGGAGGGGGGTGGGATGGTTCGTCCCAGATATCGGTGCGGTCCCAGAGCAGTACGAGTGGACGCTCAACTCCACCGCCCTCCAGATGGCTCCGGGCTCAACGGTCTCTCTCGCAATCTACAGGTCGGCCGGGGCTTGGCAGTACTCGGTGATGGACCTGAGCTCGGGGGAGCGGCTCTCCGGGGGGTTCGAAAACGCACCCAATGTGCCCTTCGCGTCAGGCGACCAGGAGGCTTTCGCTCTGGAATCGTACAGCTCGAACGTCACAGTGTTTTCGTCCATGGGTTCGCTTGTTCTGAAGTCGCTGCTGGTGGACGGCCGGCAAGTCACAGGTGGGCTCTACTCCTTCAACACCTGGGACCCGTCCCACCATCCGCTGTTTGTCGTCGGGGGGCTCTCGGCGCCGCCGTACATCGCATTGGTGAACGGAGACAACGGCAGCGTAGTCTGGAGATACAACAGTGCTTGGGAAAGCGTTGAGCCCGTGGGCTCAGGAACCTTCTATGCAGGGATTCTACTGCTCGCTGTGGGACTCTCGGCAATCATCGTCTTCGTGGCTTTGAAGGTGGGCCCTGGGAGAAGGTTCCCGAAGGCATCCGAACGGGGCTCCTCCCTCGCAAACCCTTTTATGAGAAACGGGTCGGAGGCGTTCCCGGCCTCCTTCAGGGGGACTGCATGAAAATGGACAGCCTCCAGGACAAGTATTCTCCCAATGCGGTCTGCTACGGATGCGGACCGAACAACCCGAAGGGTCTGCACATCAAGAGCTACCCCGACGGCGACTCGTTGGTGGCGGACTGGAAGCCGGAGCCCCACCACACAGCGTTCGCGGGATTCACAAACGGAGGCATAATCTCGATCCTCCTCGATTGCCACGGAAACATGACCGCGGCCTACGCCCTGATGAAGCAGAGGGGGCTCGAAGCGCCACCCGGGACCGTCACTGCTGAATATACTGTCAAGTTCATCAGGCCGACCCCCCTCGTGGGGACCCTCCACCTGAGGGCAAGGCCGACGAAGATAGACGGAGGAAGGGTTATCGTGGAGGGTTCGGTCGAGGTCGATGGAGTGCAGACGGCGACCATGAAAGGACTCTTCGTCGCTGTCAAAGAAGGCCATCCGGCGTTCAACAAATGGCAGTAGGGCTGCGGCAGCCTGATAAGACTGTGCTCAATGCAAGAGACGGCAGAGAAGCCTGAGGACAATCAGAGACCTCTCGAGGTCATTCGGGGATCATTCGAAGTCCCCAGTCGAGCTCGCGAAGAACCTCCTTTCCGCCATCGAAGGTCCGGGGGCGCGCCTGAACTGTTTCATCACTGTCCTCAAGGAATCGGCCCTCATGCAAGCCGAGGAGTCGGAATCCAGGTACGAAAAGGGCAGTCCGCTCAGCCCCTTGGACGGCATCCCGATTGCGGTCAAGGACCTCATCTACATCAAGGGGGTCAGATGCACAGCCGGCTCCAAGATCCTCTCCTCCAACATCGCGCCCTACGACTCTCCGGTGACGCGCAGGCTCAGGGCAGCCGGAGCGGTTCTGATCGGCACCACGAACATGCACGAGTTCGCAGCAGGGGTCACGAGCGAGAACCCGCACTTCGGCCCTGTGAGGAACCCGTGGGATCTGGAAAGGGTCTCAGGGGGTTCGAGTGGAGGCTCAGCAGCCGCTGTCGCTTCGGGGCTCGCTGCCGGCGCGATCGGAACCGACACGGCCGGCTCGGTCAGAAGCCCTGCAGCCCTCTGCGGGGTCGTCGGCCTGAAGCCGACCTACGGGAGAATCAGCAGGCTCGGGGTCGTCCCCCTGGCTTCCTCGTTCGACACCGTCGGGACACTGACGTCCTGCGCTTGGGACGCTGCAGCCTTCCTACAGGTGCTGGCTGGGCATGACTCCGAAGACCTGACGACAGTAGCTACGGAAGTGCCTGATTACACTGCCGGGGTCTCGGATTTTCCGTCTGGGATCAGGGTAGGTGTACCTCGGACGTACTTCCACGATACAGTAGACCCTGGGGTTGAGGAGGTGTTTTCCCGCTTCGTCGACAGGCTCGCAGGCCTTGGATGCACAGTCAGCGACGTCGACCTCGAGGGGATCGACAAGGTGTACGACTGCTGGCTCACCATCCGACGCGCAGAAGCGACCGCATTCCACATGCGCTGGCTCGACGAGGCACCAGAAGCTTACGGGGAGGACGTCCGCAGGTCCCTGGAGCTCGGCAGGGGGATAACCGCAGTCGAATACATCAACGCCCAGAACGCGCGACCTCGGATGATGGAGAGCTTCGCCTCCTCAATGAGCGGCCTTGACCTCCTCGCCATGCCTTGCACTTCCATCACAGCGCCCTTCATCGGGCAGACCAGGGTCACAGTGAACGGGAAGGACGTTGACGTCTACTCTTCCCTGAATCGACTGACCCTTCCCTTCAACGTCGTCGGGTTCCCGGCAATCTCGCTGCCGGCTGGGATGAGCAACGGCCTTCCCGTCGGTGTTCAGCTCGCAGCCGGGCCATTCCAGGAGGCCAAGCTCCTCAAGGCTGCTTTCGCCCTCGAGAGATCCGGAGTCTATCCCGACCCCCCCGGCATTCTTTATTAACCAAGGGTCTCGCGCAGATTTCTGTTGAAGATAAGCTGGGGGGTCGGCGTTATCATCGCAATCCTTCTGTCCCTCGCCGCCCTTCTGTTCGGCCTTAGCGCTACCCTCTCCATCTCCCTCTTCCTCCTGCTGAGCGGCCTGTGGACCGTAGTCGCCGGGCTGTCTCTGGTCGACCGGAAGGACAGGACCTACTACACCGCTTGGGGGGTCGTCGTGGCCATCCTTTCGCTCTTCGCATACCTGCCATTGCAGTACACAATCGGGCTCGTCCTGGTTGCGATAGTCGCGCTGATCCTCGTCACTGCCTATGCAGGGAGGAGCGGGAAGATCTACGCTGCCACGTCCCAAAGCCCGCCAGCGTCTACCGGAGAGACGCCAGCTGCAAACTAGCGCCTCACGGAGGGGGGTCGTCCAGTTGAGGGTGGGCAACCGGAAGCCTCACGCGATTCTGTCAGGCTCCTCGCCTTCGCCGCTCTCGTCTTTTCGGCCCACAGGATGATGCTCGGATGGGGGGAGACGAGCTTGTCGACCTGGTCGACCTCTCCGACACGACGATTGGAAAGGCAAAGCTCAGTGAATGCTTGGAGAAGGGCCTGCTGCACAGGGCGGTGGCAGTCCTCGTCCTGCGGAAGGGTGGGAAGCTGCTCCTCCAGCAGAGGAGCCTGACTGACCGCTGGCACCCCGGGCGCTGGACCCTTTCTTGCACCGGGCACGTGAGGGCTGGGGAGAGCTACCTATCTGGAGCCAGGCGGGAGCTGTCAGAGGAGCTGGGTCTCCGGTCTCGCCTCATCCATGTCGTAAATGTCACCCTGCCGAAGGTGAGAAGCCGGGAGTATGTCGAATGGGAGATCGTTTCGCTCTACGCGGTCGAGACCGACGCTCCCGCGCACGCAGACCCAGTGGAAATCCACCAGGTCAGGGAAGTGGGCGTCGGCGACGTCCGGAAGATGATGAAAGGGAGGAACCTCACCCCCGACGCGAAGCTCCTTCTGAAGCGCTTCCTGGACTCTAGCCGGGGACGATTCTCGTCCCTGCAGACTCCTCAAGGGCTTCGACCGCCTTCTCGAGCGACGCGATGATTCCCATCTTCCCGCCCTGCTCGACGAACCTTACGCAAGCCGTGACCTTCGGCCCCATGCTCCCCATCGGGAACTGACCGTCCGCGAGGTACTTCTTCGCCTCCCCCACGGTCAGGGTGTCGACGCTCCGTTCGCGCGGCGTCCCGTAGTCGACCTTCACCCTGTCCACATTTGTCAGGATAAGGAGGGCATCCGCTTCAACAGATTCCGCGAGCCTCTCCGCGCACAGGTCCTTGTCGATTACTGCGTCGACCCCAGTGTAGCCTCCGTCGTTCCGTACGACCGGAATCCCCCCGCCTCCGCCGGCTATGACAATGGAACCTGCCGCTATGACTTGGGCAATCGCCTCGGCCTCGACTATTTCTACCGGGTCGGGGGACGGCACTACGCGCCTGTACTGTCTCGGTCCCTTCGTGCCTACTTTCTTCATGACAAACCCCTTCTCACTGGATAGCCTCTTCGCTCCTGCTTCGTCGTAGTAGGGCCCGATCGGCTTCGATGGGTCCTTGAACGCAGGGTCGTCTCTGTCGACCAGGACCTGGGTCACAATCGACACGACAGGGAGCCTCGAACCGCGGCTTCTCAGCAGGTTCCCGAGCTCCATCTGTATCATGTATCCTATTTCGCCCTGGGTCATGGCGCCGAGGACGTGCAGCGGGTTCTCCGGCACTTCGCCTGTCGACGACTGCTGGACGGCTATGTTGCCGACCTGCGGGCCATTGCCGTGAGTTATCACCACATGGTGCCCCAGGTCTATGATCCTGAGCATCTGTTTGGACACGACCGTGACGTTGGCCAACTGCTCCTCGTACGTTCCCTTCTGGTTTGAATCGAGGAGGGCGTTCCCGCCCAGGGCTATGACGACTCTCAAGGAATGAGGCACCCGCCCCTAGGCTTTAAAAATCGTATAGACGAATGTCGGTTTGTAAATTGACTCCGATTGAAGAGCTCTCTGACCTCCTGTCTGGAAGATCCAGGGCGATTGTGATTTCGGAGAGGGAGGTTGACCTGAGGGGCAAGAGCGGGGAGAACAGGATGTTCGTGCTGAAGATGGTTGAAGGTTCGCACGCAGCCGGGGGGAGAGGGGCGGGTTTCGGAGAAAGGAGGGTCACGAGAGTGGCCCTGTTTGAACTCCGGGAGGGTGTCTGCGAAAAGCTCTTCGAGACCGAAGAGGAAACCCGGGTTGCGGCCTACGAGATTCCATATTACGTGTCCCGTCTTCCATTCACCCTGGCAGACGGCAGTGAAGCCATGGGGTACGGCGTCGTCGACCCGGAGTTGGTTTCGGCGTACTCGAAGCTAGCGGGCCGATGACCACGCGAGTCGGCGGTCTCCGTGTAGGCGAGACCGGTAGGGTCGGAACCCTTTATTGAGAGAAGTCCCTCAAACACGCGCGGCTTGGAATCCAAGGTTCTATGCGGTGGCACGGTGATCATCGGCGGGGCTTTCTTCCTCTACTGCGGCGCGGTCTCCTTGGCCTCGGGGGTATTCTCTGCGCTGTACGGCAGCTTGGTTTCGTCCTCGCTCGGATTTTCCCCGCTGCGGACCCCTACTGGTGCTATATTGGCCGAAATCGGGGTCGGAGTTACCCAGCTCGTCTTCGCCTTCGTCATCATCGCAGTCGGACGCCGGATCATCAAGACGCTCCCTGCGTCATCCACTGTGGTTTCCATAGTCCTCATCGCATCCATAGTCCAGATCGGACTGGGACTGTCTTCATTGGTGAACACCGAAATCTTCGTTCCCTACAGCTTTTATTCGCTGGTGACCTACTTCGGGCTCGGTATCGCCTTTCCCCTCGGATTCGGGCTGTCAGTGGGTGGGGTTGTACTGTCCAGACTTGCGGGTCAGCCACCCTCGGGCACTCTCACGCGAGAGAAATCCTAGGTTAAAATAGCGTCCGAACCTGCAGCGTGCCAACATGAAAGTCCTGGTCACGGGCGCTTCAGGAATGGTGGGCCGGAACCTCACCCCTTACCTCGAGGGGAAGGGGGTAGGGGTCATCCCCACCGACCTCTCGGGTTGGGAGGTTTCGGGGAACCTCCTCGACCCCGATTTCGTCTTCGGCAGGCTGGCCTCCCTCGATTTCGACGCAATCATCCATCTGGCCGCAATCACCGAGCTCAAGAAGACGATCGAAGACCCCAAGCTCTGCTTCGAGGTCAACTGCTTCGGCACCCTCAACATGCTCGAGCTCGCCCTCAGGAAGAAGGTGCACAGGATAATCTGTTCGTCGTCCGCGAACGTCTTCGGCTCGCCCAAGGTCAACCCTGTCACCGAGGAGTCGCCGTTCAGTCCTAGGGTCCCATACGACTACTCGAAGGTGGTCTGCGAGAACATGGCGATGAGCTTCTTCAAGTCGAAGGGGCTTCCGGTCGCACTGACTCGCAGCTGGCTCCTCTTCGGTGAGCACGACCAGCCATCGCGGGCGACCATCCGCTTCATCCGGGCGTGCCTCAAGGGCGAGCCCTTGACCCTCTTCAACGAGGGGAGGGACACGACCTCGCCATCTCACGCAGTCAACTACGCCAAGTTCGCACTCGAAATCCTGAACAACGAAGCGGCCGTGGGCCAAGCGTTCAACTTCGGGGGTGAAAGGGCGGTGTCGGTCAGGGAACTCGCCGAGACCATCAGGAGCCTGACGCACTCGAAGTCGCAGGTCAACCTCGCCCCACCGAGGTCGGAGCTGGAAAGGGAACCCCAGATCAGCTACCCGTCGATGGAAAAGGCAAGAAGAGTCCTCGGGTACAGGCACGAACTGACCCTTGAGCAAGGGCTGATGCGGACGATCGACTGGGTGAAGAAGCAGCCCTAGGACGTAAGGATAAGTTCTACTTTCACGTCTTCGGGAATCTTCAGCTTCGTGATCTGCCTCATCGTCCTGTCGTCAGGCTGGACGTCGAGTATCCGCCTGTGGACCCTCAGCTGCCAGTGGTCGAATGTGTGACTCCCCTCTCCTGTCGGCGCCTTCCTGTTGGTGATCTTCAGCTTCTTAGTCGGGAGGCGTTGGGGGCCTCTGACCTTGCCTCCAGTCTTGTCGGCAATCTCCCTGATGTCCTTTGCCACCCTCTCAATCTCTTCAAGGTTGGTGCTGGTGAGCTTTATCCTGGCGAACTGGGGCATTTTCTTGCAACGGCGCCTTTCCAGTCTATTTAGACGTTGTGCGGCGGACTCATATCGGAAACCCCCACTTCTTCCCTTTTCCGTACTCGAGGACCTGAATGCTCTTCGTCTCGTAGTAGTGGTCTAGACCCTCGACCCCGTTTTCCCTCCCGAACCCGCTCTGCTTGAACCCGCCAAAGGGAACCTCTGCCCTGGATATCGGTGGGGAGTTGATCCAGGTCGTCCCGGCCTCGATCCTCTCTGCCGCATGGTACGCCTTCTCCAGGTCCTTCGTCCAGACGGACGAGCCGAGCCCGTAGGTCGTGTCGTTGGCCCGTTCGATCGCCTCCTCCAGGTCGCTCACCACGTAGATCGGGAGGGCCGGTCCGAAGCATTCTTCCTTTGATATTTTCGCATCATATCCCACGCTTTCGAGAAGGGTCGGCAGGTAGAAGTTCCCCTTCTGAAGCTCCTTTTCCTTGGGTCTCTTTCCGCCCGCGAGCAGCTTCGCACCGCGACCTTCTGCCTCTTCAACCATCTCCTCTGTCTTCTCCCTCTGTTCCTTGGTGTGGATCGGGCCCATGTGGGTCCCTTTCTGGAGGCCGTCCCCGATCCTTATCGTCTTCACCCTTTCGTTCAGTTTCTTCACAAACTCGCCTGCGATTCCCCGCTGCAGGAAGAGCCTTTTCACCGAGGTGCACGACTGGCCGCAGTTCCTGAACCTTCCCCACGTTGCCCCCTCAACCGCGAGCTCTAGGTCAGCGTCGTCCAGCACAATCATCGGGTCTGACCCTCCCAGCTCGAGCGTCAGCCTCTTGATGTGCTTCGCAGAGCCTTCCATAATGCGCTTGCCAGTCGCAGTCTCCCCAGTGAAGGCGATTTTCGCGACCTTGGGGTTGTCGAGCAGCTCCTCACCGACGACCCCCCCTGGTCCGGTGACTATGTTGACGACCCCCCGTGGGAGGCCCGCCTTCATCAGTAGGCTTACGACCTTGATATCAGTGAGTGGCGTCGTGCTGGCAGGCTTCACTACGAACGTGTTCCCTGCCGCCAGCCCTGGTCCTACCTTCCAGCCCATCAGGGAGACCGGGAAGTTCCACGGAAGTATCGCCCCGACCACCCCGAGCGGCCGTTTCGTGACTATGAAGAAGCCCTCCCCGGTCGAGAACGGGGTCTGGGCGCCCCTCTCTCTCCCGATCAGACCGGCGTAGTACTCGCAGGTGTTCGCGAACGAATTGATCTCGCTCCTCGCCTCCCCCATCGGCTTGCCCTGCTCGGTGGTGAGGCTCGTGGCCAGCTCCTCGAGATTCCCCCTGACCGTGTCAGAAATCTTCAGCAGCGTCCTAGACCGCTCTATCGCTGGCACCTCGGGCCATGTCTTGTAAGCCTCTCGTGCAGCGTCGACCGCCTTCCTGACGTCCTCCCTCCCCCCCTTCGGTACTGAATCGATTCGGCTCCCATTCGCAGGGTTGAAGACATCGAAGGTCTCCCCGCTCTGCGCGTCCGTCCATTCGCCGTCCACGAACATCTGCAAGCTATTGTCGAACCCCCACCGAACGGCGGCCCATGTATAAGATTTCTCGAATCAGGCAGAGAGCCTGCCTTCCCACATCATTTCATACAGCTCGTTCATGCTCTTCTCCTCCAGGACGAGAGGGCTGTTCGGCCGCGGGTACATCGTAAGGCACTCTTTCGCCAGCGGTCCGAGCTCTTCCCTCTTTACCCCAAGTTCCTGCAGGGTGGTCGGCATGCGCAGGTGGACCAGGATGGCCCTCGCTCTCTCCGCGATGGCGTTCCCGACGGCCGCCTGGCCCGCACCCTCCTGGCCCACTCCGTACGCAGAGGCCAGCGACTTCATCTTGGGGGCGCAGGCGACAGCGTAGTTCGAAATGACATACGGCAGGGGGAGGCCGCACGAAACCCCATGGGGGAGCCTGTTTCGCGTGGCTATGGTATAACCGATGGAATGCCCGTAGACCATCTTGGCCTGGAGCGCGACCCCCCCGAGGAGGGCGCCCAGGCTCATCGCTTCTCTCGCCTTCCTGTCACCGCCGTAGTCGTACGCCTTTTCCAGGTGCGCGACTATCAGCCTGATTCCCTCAAGCGCGGCGGAGTCGGTTATCGGATTGGCGAGGGTCGAGAGGTAAGCCTCTGTGTTGTGGCACAGGGCGTCAACCCCTGTCGCGGCAGTAACGCTCTGCGGCATGCTCATGGTCAGTTCCGGGTCCACCAAAGCGACAGACGGCAGCAGGAGCGGGCTGTTGATCCACTGCTTGTGGCCATCCACTGTGACCATGGAGGTAACGGTCAGCTCCGCCCCGGTCCCGGCAGTGGTCGGGATCATGATGGAGGAGACTGGCTTCTTTGAAAAGAGGTTGTTCCCGACGAACTTCCTCGCTCCTCCTTCGTTCGTCGCGAGCCCTGCGGCTACCTTTGCCATGTCCATCGAACTCCCGCCTCCGACCCCGATCACCATGTCGTACCTTCCAGCCCTGACCCTTCCGCCGACCTTCTCGGCCACCTCTATCCGCGGTTCGGGCTCGACTTCGTCGAAGACCTCGGCGTCCACCTTCGCGATTCTCGAAGTCACCCTCTCCACTATGCCGCTCTTGACCATCACCTTGTCGGTCACAACGAGGACCTTCGACGCGTCCAGCATTCGCACCTCCGCCTCGAGGCTTTCCAGGGCGCCGAAACCGAAAATCAGCTTGGTCGGCATGAAGTAAGAGAAGTTCAACGGACCGCGTTCGTGCGGACTGCTTTTTATAGGAATTGTCGTGGCGAAGCCACTACTTGCACCTGAACAGCTCCCAGGATGCGCTCCTCAAGGGGGAAGGGGGGGAAGGGAAGCAGCTTGCAATGGAGATTCTGACCAAGGTTGGAGACGCAGTGGGCGCTGACACCCTCGTCCCGGTGAAGTCTGCGCACGTCCTCGCCCACTACAGCAGCCTCCACGACGCGGGCATAGAGGTGCTGGAAAGGTTCGCGAACTCGGGGGGGAAGTTCGCAGTGCCTACGACTGTCGACCCTGCGAGCATCGACCTTGAGAACTGGGAGAGCTTCGGTGTCCCTGAAGAATTCGCAAGGAAGCAGTTCAGGCTCTGTCAGGCGTATGCCCGCCTCGGCGGCATCCCGTGCTGGACCTGCGTCCAGTACCAGGTATGCAACTTCCCGAAGCCCGGCGAGACGGTCGCATGGGCGGAATCGAGCTCAGTCGTATTCGCGAACTCGGTGATAGGGTGCAGGACCAACAAGATAACCGCCGGGTTCGACATCGCCTGTGCTGTATCTGGTTTGACCCCCCGCTTCGGCATGCTGCTCGACGAGAACAGGAGAGGGACTGTCTGCTTCAAGGTCAGCCTCGAACGCCTCAGCGACCTCGACTTTCGGAGCATAGGCTTCCACGTCGGCAAGGAGTCCGGTTCAAGGGTCCCGGTGCTCGAAGGCCTCCCGGGCAGTGTGACTTCAGACGAGCTCAAGCACCTCGGGGCCGCAGCCGCGGCGGCAGGCCCAGTTACTATGATTCACTACCCGGGGATCACCCGGGGCTCGGACTCGGTCTCTGACGCGACCGGGGGAGAGAAAGTCGAGACCCTGGAGATCACCAGAGCGGATCTCGAGGGAGTCCAGGAGGAGCTGAACCAGACTCAAGAGACGCCAGACCTGGTCGCCTTCGGAGTGCCGCACCTCTCTGTCTCAGAGCTCGGTCTCCTCGCAAAGGCAATGGAAGGGAGAAAGCTCAAACCGGAAGTCAAGATGTACGTGTACACCTCGACCCAGGCCTACGACCTTGCAACGAGGTCGGGAATCCGCAGTGACATAGAGGCGTCCGGCGCGAGGCTGACCCACACCACGGACGCAGAGATTTCTCCTCTGAAGAAGCTCGGCTTCGACGTGGTCCTGACCAACTCGGCGAAGCTTGCAGAGATAGTCTCCGCAGAGGGGGAGGTCAAGATGAGATACGCCCCTTTCAGGGAGATCATCCGGGAGGTGACCCGTTGACCGCCCGTAGCTACAGAGGGCGAAGTCTGACGGCCGGCGAGGCCAGGGGAGAAGTGCTCGCCTCCAGGAGGGCCTTCACATTCGCCCACGGCGTGGACCCGGCCACCGGGAGGGTGTCTGACGTGCACAGCGACATCCGCGGACAGAACGTCAGGGGAAAGGTCCTGGTCTATCCGTTCGGCAAGGGGTCGACCACGGCCTCGTCGTGGTTTCTCGAGACGGTCAGGGCGGGCAACGCCCCTGCAGCAATAGTGACGGAGTCGACAGACCTCTCTGCCGTGATTGGTTCGGTCCTTGCCAGGGTGGTCTACGGGAAGAAGATTCCAGTCTTCTCTTCGCTCAGCAAGGATGTCTACTCCAACGTCCGTTCCGGCGCGGTCGCGACCGTCAGAGGGCGGGAAGGGGAGGTGGTCTTGGAAGGTTGAAGAGGCCCGACCTGAGCAAGAAGGCCCTCTTTCTTTTCGACTTGGACGGCGTCTTCTACAAGGGAAAGGAGAGCCGCGTCAAGATAGGCGGAACTCGGATAGTCGAGGCGCTGAGGTCGAAGGGAAAGAAGCTCTTCGTTCTTACGAACAACTCGACAGACTCGGCCGAGACTGTGAGGTCGCGCCTGGCTGAGTTCAACGTGGACCTGAGAAGCGGCGAGATACTCACGAGCGGTCTCCTCACCGCTGACTACCTGAAGTCCAGATACGGGGCGGTCACTTACTTCCTAGTCGGAGAGGCGGGGCTCGAAGCGGAGATGGCCAGGTTCGGGCACAAGAGGACTGACGGGGAGAATGCCGACTTCGTCGTTGTCGGGCTCGACAGGGGGCTCACGTACGAGAAGCTGGACCACGCCGCCAGGCTTGTCAGGAACGGTGCTTCGCTCATAGCGACGCACAGTGCCCGGCTCTACATGTACAAGACGGGCCCGGCCGTAGCCACAGGCCCGATAGTGAAAGCCCTGGAATACGCGACCGGGAAGAGGGCCACGGTCATAGGCAAGCCGTCGGGGCTGATGTTCAGGATGGCCCTCAAGAAGGCGGGCTGCGTGAGGAAGGACGCAGTCATGGTCGGGGACCAGGTCGAAACCGACATACTGGGAGCCGCGAGAGCCGGGATCGACGCCATACTCGTCACCACCGGGGTCGACAAGACCGCACGGGGCTACAGGCTCCTCGCGACAGTCTCAAGCGTGGACGAACTGGCAGCTTTCCTTTGAGCGCGCGGCTATTCTGTGTGCTTCTTCACGAAGCCGAGGTCGACGCTGACCCCAAGCCCGTCCCCGGCAGGGAGGTGCATCACCCCCTCCCTCGGTTCCGGAATCCCCTGCGCGAGGTCCGACTGGAGCGGGTTCGGAAACGGGTTGAACTCCACGCCGATTGCCGGGCACGCGGCCGCGACCTGCAGCGAAGCAGCGAGGGAAAGGGCCGAGTTCATGCCTGTCATCGGGGAGAAGCCGATTCCGTTCTCCGCGGCCTTTCTCGCGACTTCCATCTCCACCCCGATTCCACCGCACCTGCTCACGCTCGGCTCCAGGACCCCGACTAGCCTCTCCTCGATGGGCTTCCGAAAATCACCGGCAAACCAGCTCTCCCCGGCCCCGATCCGCACCTTCGAGCCCCTCAGACTCTCGTACCCTTCCCAGTCATCTGACAGGACGGGCTCCTCGAACCACGACAGCCCCAGCCCCCCGAAGGCGTCGCACGCCTTCGCCGCTGTCTCTGCATCGTAGGCGCCGTTGGCGTCTGCGACCAGCATCCCGTCAGGCCATGCTCTCCTGATCTCGCTCAGCACCCTGAGATCATCCTCGACCCCGAACCCCACCTTGACCTTTGCCCCCTTGAGGCCGCTGTTGCGGGCCTTCTCCACCTGCTCGCCTAAGGACCCGCGGGACCTGAAGAAGGAGCCTGCGAAGACGCTGACCTCCTCAGCCGGGGTGGCGGTGAAGAGCCTAGCCACAGGCTTTCGCTGCAGCTTCCCGAAGCAGTCGTAGAGCGCGATCTCCACGCCGCTGAGCGATTCCGCGTCGACCCCCCTGGTGTGTCCCCTGACCCTGAGCTGGGTCCACGCCTGGCTCCATGCGTGGAAGACGTCTGCGTACTCTTTCCCGACCAGCCCTTTCGCGAGATACCTGACCATCAGCGCCGTAATCCCAGGGTCGAACCTGGTCATCGCTTCCCCCCACCCCTCGACCCCGTCGCAGACCGCCCTGACGAGTACCGTCTGGTAGTGGGCATAGGTGAATGTCCCGGCTTCCAGCTTCTCTTCGACCTTCACACTGAGCGGGAAGGCCTCGACCGACTCTATCCGCAATCGTTTCCGGGCCGGGACGAGGCAAATTTAAATCGATTCTCAGGCCGTAGAGAACACGACTTTGCAGCACCACTCGAAATCCCCTGCTAGGTGCGCGGTCTGCGGCACGGCGGAGGCCGAAGCGGGCACCTTCCCCCTCGTAGTGGGGGTCGGCAGAGTCTGCCTCAGCTGCGGGATGAAGAAGGTCAAGTGCGAGACCTGCGGCAGCGAAGTGAAGCTGCTCACGTCTTCCAGGCTGCAGGGGAAGACGCTCTGCCTGGCCGACCACATGAAGGAGGTGGAGAAGTTCAGGCAGCACATCGTCGTCCCCTTCGATGAAGAACAGGAGCCAGCAGCCTCCATCCTCAACCGGGCGTACACCGAGGCCCCGCAGGGGTACACTCTCCTCGCCGTGAGACGGGCGAGGAACAGCACCCACAGCTGGGAGGCTGAGTACGAGAAGACCGAGATATTCGAAATGAGATGCAGTTAGAGCCTACACACTGGCTCAACTTGTTTTCACGCTTTTTCCTTTAAGCTCCGAGAGGTATCGTCCACTAAAGGTAGTGGATATGGCGAACGAAGAGATGGTTTTCCTGCAGAGGCTCCTCCAGGAGATAGAGAACCTGAAGGTCGGGCTCGAGCCGAACATCCTTGCCGGATGGTACAACAAGGTTGCCAGCGACGCGAAGGCGAAGGCCCCGAGGGACCTCATGGACCTGATAGACGTCGTCCAGGACCCGATCCTCCCGATGAAGTTCGAGTTCAAGACTTCCCGCAGGACGGTGAAGTACGTCCTCGAGGCCATAGACGAAAACCTGGACGCCATGCCAACCGCCACAAGGCTCTACTTCCAGAAGCTGTCAGAGCTGATTGAGGCGGAGATGCTGCGCTAGGCCGCCTTCACTATGACCGTCCCCGTCATCCAGGGATGGTACGTGCAGTGGTAGGTGTACACTCCAGGCTTAGTGAATGTGTAGGGGTAAGTGCCTCCGGGCGATCCGTTCCCAGCTGGGGCCAAGTTTCCGGAGTCAAAGCTCCCGTCATCCGCCGTAACCATGTGAGGAGAGGCGTCATTGTTCGTCCAGACCACCGTGTTGTTCACACCGATGACCACGGTTATCGAGTTGGGGGTGAAGCCCTTGTTCGTAGTGTTGGTCCCTGCCCCGGGAACTATCGTGACCGCCACGCTCCCGGCCGGAGCCCCAGTCGTATGCGAAGTCGTGGAGGTGGGGTTGTATGCAGCGTTCGGAAGCACGACCAGGTATCCTATCATCCCGACCTCGGCGTGATAAGTGCAGACGAACTCGAAGATCCCGCGCGCGCGCGCGCGCGTGCCCCCCTCCACGGGCGGGCGCGACCTAGTCCTTCGTCCCCTTCAGGGCGTAGACTATGATGAAGAAGCCTGCCACCTGGGCCGTAGCCTGCACTGCCTGCGCGACTTCAAGGTCGGGGTTCAGGTTGAACAGCAACCCCGCAGCCGCAGCTCCCAGGATGACGAAGCCGAACCCAATCGCAAGGAACAGCATGGCGCTGCTCTTCATCTTCCTGTAGGCCTTGCTCGCGTAATACACAACGACCCCGCCCAGGATGAGGATGAGAGCCTGCGCGACGGTCAGAAACTCCAGAGCCAAATCCAAAATTCAGTATGCACCTCCCCTTCTCTCCTTTAAAGGATGGGACCCGTTTCTCAACGCTGAAAATCACTTCGACTCCTTCATGCTGATCCAGATCCTGCGCAGCTTCTCCGCGACGTCTTCGTTTATTACTGCATCGACTTTGATTGCGCCGTTCTCAAAGTTTACTGTCACTGCCCTGTAGGCGCTCCTGACGAGCTCGTACTTCTTGCCATCGGGGGTCACTATTATTCTCTCTACGATCAGTATCTGGGCGTCAAGGAGCTCGTGGACCCTCCTATAGCAGGTGCTGAGGGGGATGTCGTTCTCCTTGCTCAGGTCCTCCACGGACTTCGCCCCCTGGATTGCAGAAAGAAGTATCTTCCTGGAGTATTCGTCCGAGAGCCCCTGCACTATCGACTGAACTCTCGTCGGGTCCGTTATCTCCGATTGAACCCCCTCTCAAGAGCCCCCGGTGAGAGCTGCACAGGAATCGCAGAATGAGTAGCTTATTTGAGTCTATTCCAGTTCGGAGATGGAAAAATCGAGGTCAGAAGCAGGAGTTACTTTGCCCTGCTTCTGATTACGAATCCCAGGCCGCCGAGCAGCGCTCCAAGAGCTGCGAGCAGTACGAATGCCCCGATGGGTTCGGGGAGCCAACCGAGTATCTGTTCGTGAACTTGTCCTGCGTTGAGCCCTCCCCCTCCGCTCGCTGCGGGGGCCGCTCCCCATCCTGCCAGGAAGCCACCCCACATCATCAGGAACATGGATCCGACGACGCCCACGTTCATGAGGATGAGGTGCCCCCAAGCGAGGTAGTTGGTGAGCCCATGGTAGACCTTCCCCATCACCCCTTCAATGTAGAAGTAGAAGATTGCAGTGACTGCCATTGCTACGACGCCGACCACGAGGTACGAGATGTACCCTGTGAACAGCCATGTGCCACCGCCCCCTCCGGCGATGACCCTTGATGGACTGTAGTAGGAGTTGATGCCGAGGAATGACCATGGTTCGATGATCAGGACTGTCACTATCACTGCCAGTAGACCTTGGATTACGGCTGCCCAGATGAACCTGGACGCCCACTTTCCTTGCACGGTATTGATGTTTTCCGACATGCCTTGGTTCCCTGAGCCCGACCTTTTGGTATATAAGCCGGGCATACAATTTTCGTGGCTGATAATCAGTATTGGTTTAGCTCCCGGCCTGGTTTCCGACCGGTATATGAGCGACGCACCCGAATCTCTCCCCTGATTACCACCTTCCGGAACGAGCATGTGCCTTATATCTGGTCGAGGGTTCCTCATCTGGCGTGAGAGAATGACACAAGTCGACTTCGGCAACATAATGGTGGCATTCGACGGTTCTGAAGATTCGGTCAAGGCGATCAGGGCCGCCTGCTCTCTAGCAAGAAAGTACGGTTCGAAGGTCGCTATAGCCCATGCCTATTCGTTCCCCATCTCGACTCTCGGCGGCGCCTCCCCGATGGCAATACCCGACGTCCAGCCCCTAGAGGACGCGGCGAAGGCCCGGGCGAGCTCCGCGCTGGACCATGGTCTCAGGATAGCCAAAGAGGAGGGGGTCAGCGCAGTCGGAGAACTCATCGAAGCCCCTTCCATCGTCCAGGCGTTGCTGGATTACGCGACTGAGCAGAAGATTGACCTGATTGTGACAGGCACGAGAGGAATGACAGGGTTCAAGAAGCTTATCATGGGCAGCGTATCGAGCGGCCTTGTTTCTCATGCAGAGTGCCCAGTCCTGGTCGTGAGGTGAGAGCATGATCTACGTGAAGGACGTAATGTCGGCCGCCGTAAGAACAATTCCAGCAGGATCAACAGTGGCCAAGGCAGCCAGGGCGATGGCGAAGTGGAAAATCGGTTCGCTCGTGATAGTTGAAGGCAAACGGCCAGTGGGGATCATCACCGAAGGGGACGTCTCCAGGTGCGTGGCCAAAGGATTGGACCCCTCGAAGACCTCAGTCGCATACCAGAAGAAGAAGCTCGTCACGGTTGAGCCTGGAGAGCGGATAGAGGTCGCCGCAAAGCTCATGGCCAACGCCGGCGTGAAGAAGCTCCCTGTGATGGAGGG
>CAYYYU010000009.1:0-19272 GCA_964476175.1 uncultured Nitrosopumilales archaeon | reverse complement strand
CCGTAGATGAAAGGGATGGCCAAAGATGAAGCGACGATAAGGTTCCCTCCAATGCCGGCCCTCTTGGCCCTGTAGTTGTAGAGCCACGAGAGGAACGCATAGACAGCAGCGACGCCCACGGCAACCGGACTCAGGCTCAGGACGGAACAGGCGACTCCTGCCGCCAGGACGAGGATCGACAACCTGTTGGCCGTCTGGACAGACATCCTGCCGCTCGGGAGGGGACGCCCCGGTTGGTTGACCCTGTCCACCTCAACATCGTAGATGTCGTTCACAACCATCGAGTATGCGCAGATGAAGAACCCGGTCAGGAAACCGAGGACGCTCTGCCCCAACAGGATTTGCGAAGGCCTGGAGACGAATTCGCCTACGATCACCGCGAAACCAATCATTGCACAGTTGACCGGCCGGACGACGTCCAGTCCTGCTCTGGGGTTCATCTCCCCGCTCAGAACCTTGCCTTGCTCACCTTGTAGTAGATGACTTCGCCCCGTCTTTCGATTACTGCGATTATTGCTTCCTTCCCCATCTTCGCCATTTCCTTGACTGAGGTCCGGAGGTCATCGATCCCCTTCTCGATTCCCTCGTCTAGCGCGAAGACGACGTACCGGGCCGCCTTCTTCGGGTAATCCCCCCTTTCATAGACCCTAAGGTCTGTGCCGAAGCCGAAGCCTTCCCTGACCACGTACCCCCTGCTTCTCAGGTCGCGATAGATGATGAACTTGGTCCACGCGTCACGAGCCTGCTTCTGAGTGACCTCGGCCATCCTCTCGAAGGAGACCGGCCTGCCCGCCTTGTCCTTCAGCTCGAGCTTGCCGGCGTGGGTGAGGTAGAGCCCTTCGTAGTCCCGCAGAACGAGAACCTTACCCTCCCTGCTCCCGTACCCAGCCTCTTCGAGTTCGGCGAACCTGTCCCTTTCGGACAATTCCACCGTGGCCCCGACGACTACCCCGTGAAGTGGCGGGGGCTGCTCCTCAGGCGCTGCGCTCTCCATGACGGTTCCTTTCAGCGACGAGCCGCTGACCGTATTTGAAGGTTGCAACAGCGTTCTGTTGACTTGTCAGTTATTGTCAACCGCTACGTTTCACTTCAGCCCATCTGCTTGGAGGATTGGAGCCGTCGTCGTCTCGTTCCTCTTCACCGTGCATCATCCGGCAAGTTAACAGCGCCTGCGACAGGAACGCTTTTCAGACATCGAAGAGAGCTCGCCCACGATGACCGACTTCTACACGCTGCGGACTGTAACGTGGCGGGACGAAGCCGCAGTGATGATTGACCAAACCAAGCTCCCCACAAGACTGACCTATGTCAGGTGCACGAGCGCTGCCCAAGTCGCGAAGGCAATCAGGACCATGGTAGTCAGGGGGGCCCCGGCTATAGGGGTAGCCGCGGCGATGGGGGTGGCCCTGGCGGCAATCCACTCGGATGCCAAGACGAAGGCAGACCTGGAGAGGGAACTTAACGCCGCCGCTGCTCTTCTTCGCTCGACCAGGCCCACAGCCGCGAACCTCTTCTGGGGAATCGACAGGATCCTCGCGACAGCGTTGTCAGCGTCTACCGTAGGACAGGCAAAGGAGGCAGTCGTGGCCGAAGCGAAACGGATGGAGGAGGAGGACATCGAGGTAAACAGGCGGCTCGGCAAGGTAGGCTCCGGCCTGATAGGGGATGGTGACACCATCCTCACGCAATGCAACGCAGGGGCTCTGGCGACCGTCGGGTACGGCACGGCTCTCGGCGTCGTCAGGGCGGCAAAGGAACAGGGGAAGTTCGTCAGAGTGCTGGTCCCGGAGACCCGGCCTGCCCTCCAGGGTTCACGCCTCACGGCCTACGAGTTGACTACCGACGGGATAGACTGCACCATCATCCCAGACACTGCGATAGGCCATATGATGAGCACCGGACGGGTTGACAAAGTGATTGTCGGGGCAGACAGGATCACGCGGGATGGCTTCGTCTTCAACAAGATCGGGACCTATCAGGAAGCTGTACTGGCTCACAGGCACCGGGTTCCCTTTTATCCCGCTGCGCCGCGCTCCACCTTCGACCTCGCGCACACTCATGAGGAGGTCGTCATAGAGGAAAGGGGCTTCGACGAAGTCGTCAAGATCCGGGGAAGGAGAATTGCCCCGAAGGGGGTGCCAGTCTCGAACCCAGCCTTCGACGCGACCCCACCTGAACTGGTGACTGCCATAGTCTCCGACAGGGGGCTAATCCCCAGACCTGTCGACCGTAACATCCCGAGGGTCATCTCTTAATTACCCAGGTCCCCCGGCCGATTCTCGGGCCCGTAGCCTAGCACGGATTAAGGCGTCAGCCTTCGGAGCTGAAGATCCACTGTCAGAGACCATGGGTTCGAATCCCACCGGGCCCGCTTACGCTACCTGACCGAATCCTGCCCCCGTCTTAAAAAGAAAGTACGCCTTCCAGGGGAGGTGGGATGAAGTGGAGAGTGTTCCGTTACTAGCCAATCTCAAGACTGAGGAGAGGCACCTACACAAAGGTAACGGGCTACAGAGAAAGGCCGGTGACTCAAAATGCAACAAGTACCTTGAGGAGGATCCGAACCTCAAACGCTGGTACAACAATCTCAGGAGGGGAAGCGCGTATACTGCGGAGATCTATCTTCGAAGGCTTTGCGCCTTCTGCGCAAAGGTAGCTCTCACTCCTGAAGAATTCAGGATGCTGCCCAAAGAGGTGATTGAAGAGAAAGCCCAGGATTATGTCAACGAGTTCGAAGAATACGCCCGTCCGGATGGGGGACACTACGCTCCTCAATATGTAAAGTCAAACCTCAAGGCAATCAAGAGCTGGGCTGAATGGAACGGCAAGAAGATTACAAAGCGCATCAGGATCGCGAACGAGGGCGAGACGCCTACGCTCAAAGGTGAAGTCTCTCCCACGAGAGAAGAACTGTCTGAGTTGCTGTGCGCGCCCACGACGAGCCTTAGGACGAGAGCAAGCGTAGCAATAATCGCATTCACGGGGTCCAGGCCGGAGGTTCAGGGAGACAAGAACGGGCAGGATGGCCTCCGAATAGGAGATATTCCAGACCTGAAGATTGTCGAGGGGGAGGGAGGGAAGCAGTCTGAAGCGGTCTTCGCACAGATTCCCGCTCTGATAGTCGTGAGGGGGACGATCTCGAAGACCAGAAGACAGTACTTCACCTTCCTGCCCGAGGAGGGCTGCGCCATTCTGAAGTTGTACCTTGACGAGAGAATAAACGATGGCGAGAAGCTCACCCCTGACTCCCCAGTGATATCGGCAGACGAAGAAGGCAGGAGAAGGGTGAAGAGCCTCTACAACATAGACGACAAGTCTTCGTTCCTTGCCACGGGCACGATATCCAAGCACATCCGAAACGCGATGAGAGCTGTTGGCTTGAAGCAGAGGCCCTACGTCTTGAGGAGCTATTTTGACACTAGGCTGATGCACGCCGAGGGCATGCAGCTCGTGACTCATTCATATGCGCAGTTCTGGATGGGGCACAAGGGTGACATCGAGAGGACCTACACCCTGAACAAGCAAAAACTGCCGTCGGACGTGATGCAGGGGATAAGGGATGCGGCGAAGAGGGTGCAGAAAGTCGTCCAGACCAGAGTTCCGAACGAAGATATCGTGACCGTAGAGGAAGCGAAGGCGATAGGCAAGGAAGCTTGGTTTCTGTCGTTGGGCTTCACTAAGGAGGAGATTCAGGAGCTGGGTCTTCTGCACAAGGAAGGGGCCGACCTGCAAACCACGATAAGGCAGAAACTTCAGAGCATCCTCTCAGAAAACGGGAGAAGGCAGAAACTGATCAGGCCAGAAGAGATAGACTCGGCAATCGCGGAGGGATACGAGTATGTCGACAGGCTGCCCGACGGGAGGCTGATCATGAAGCTTCCAGAGTTCTAGGCGCTAGAAACTTCGAATCTACCGAGACGTCTATCAGCGAGCATACCATGCCCGTCTTGGCAATCGCCTCTTCCAGCGTCAGCTCGTCCTTCTCCTTCTGCATCACTTGGTTGATAGGGCAATCAGGAGTCAGGCTGCACAACGCCCACTCCTTGAACCTCTTTATGTTGACGGTTCTCTTGTGTTGTTGCTGCTGTTGTCCCTGCTGGCTGTCCATTGGGGATGAGTATTGGCGATGCTTTTAAGGCGAGAAGAAAAGGTCAGCATGCCTAACACGAGATGGAGCGTCTGCGCTTTCAACGGTCTCTTCACTGCCTTAGTTCGTGAGCTCCATGGCGTTCGCACGGACTCTATCACTCGCTAGGCTAAGGGTTCGAACCGGAAGGGATTCGAACCCATATGGGTCTGGGACGCATCCTCAAAGCGCCACGGGTGTGGGCCGCGAGAAGATTCGAGCCCTTGTTTCACGTAGATACATTTCTTCCTTTTGCTCTATATCTAGCACGCTTCGGTCCATAGGATAAGAAATGGTAACCCGACCTACCGAGTCTGAATCATGCCGAACATTCCATTCCATCGTACGAAGTCTTTCCGAGAGGGCTTTGTTCTCTGCCAGCCCTGCTAGTGTCGTGATTTAACGAGAAGGCAGCAAGCCAATCCTTCCTTGCCGCGGCAGAGACCCCGAAGCCTTGGACCTTACTCAGCTTGGATGGGCTTCGAATGAAGGACGATTCTGGTTCTCGGGCCCGATTAAAGCTCTGAAGATAATCGTCGACAAGGGCGAAATAACGCGCGCAACAGGGAGACCTTGAGCTGGGATACGACAAAATGGTTTTCGTGACCTCTGTCAACCCTTTGAATTATGATAATTTTGAAGCTACGGCCAAGAAACTCAGACAAGTGGGACATCAACTGAGATTAGCTATTGAATTTGAACCCCCCTCGAAGAAACTTTAGCGTAATTCTTCAAGTGTCATCCGAAGAGCGCCTATCGGCAGATGCAGTGAATGGCTTCATCGAAAAGCTGCGCATTCTGTATCAGTCCACAGACAAGACCCTTTGCCGTGAGAATTGTAGAATCCATGACGCGGATGGCCCCAAAGCCTAGCTCCCTTTTGTCATCTCTGATTGAATCGTTTCTCCTTCACGTGTTAGCGATTGAAGCATCTGTTCAAGTTTCTGATGCTGTTCCCGATAGAGTAACTGTTGAAGAAACAGCGCGTATCCAATCCGCGCTCTGCCCCTGAGGAGGAGGTAGGCACCGAAAACCATGGACAAAACCAATATTACCACTTCCCCAGAAATCACAGAAGATGAAGCAGTGGAACCAAGATTGCCTACGAGCCACGATAGCACCGAATATGGGCCTCGAAGTAGCCTTGCCACGACATACAACACAGGCATTAAGATGAATGCGCAGGACACCAAATATAACGAATGGCCATAGTCGGCTAGATTCTTCACCCTCTGTCTAATCGGCTCGGCACAGTAGTTCCACAGAAAATACGACCAAACTTGCTCGGGACTAGCGGTAATCTTAGTTGTAGAGTGACACAATTAATGACACCATTTGTTGACAGGGATAATGACACTCACTTTGGCTTGCTGAAGTATCTCCTATCGTTGTAGATTTCGCCGGGCGTCTTCCATCCGAGAGCCTGACTCTTCCTCCAGCAGTTGTAGCGCCTGTCGAACTTCGCCAGCTCCCGCTTGAAGTGACTCAGGGACTCGAACCTGACCTGAGATATCAACTCGTTCCACAGCGCCTTGTGGTAGCCCTCTATCTTGCCCCTTCCTCGCGGATGGTACGGCTTGCCGTAGATTGGTCTGATGTGATACCTGGCCAGTTCTGCCTTGAACTCCTTCGCGATGAACTGCTTTCCGTTGTCCAGGTAGACCTCCCTTGGAATCCTTCCCTTCCGGATGGCGCGTCTCAGCGCGTCCATGGACTCCTTTGCGCTCTTGTGCCGGTATGCCCAGGATTTCACCCTGAAGCGGGAGCGATCATCGGTGAAGCCTGTCACGTAGACCTTTCCCACGTTTGAGATGCGGAACTGGAACGAATCTCCCTGCCACATCGAGTCGACGTGCTTCCTCTGGAACCTCTTTGATGGTGGTTGGGGCTTCGGCTTGATTCTGACGAGCATACCGTGGCGCTTGATGACCCTGAGGACCGTCCTCCAGTCGCATGGCAGCTCATACTGATACTTGATGCGCCTTGCTCCCCATGACGGGTGCCTCTGCTTGAGAGCAAGGATCCTGTTCTCCAGCCTCTTGGTAATCGAGTTCTTGCCGATGGGAGGTCCAGGCCTCTTCGGCGTGAGGCCCGAGGGTCCGCATTCACGATATGTCCTGACCCATCTCCAGAACGTACTTGAAGATATGTCGAGTAGGGAGCATATCTCGCCCAGGTTCTTTCCATGCTTGACGTAGAGTAGCACGGCATTGATGCGCTCTGCAAGGGTTCCCTTTGCCATGCCCTCGCGTGGGGCTCTGACACCCAAGTGTCATTAATTCTGACACGGTTTAGTGTCATTAACTCTGTCACTCCACAGGTAGCTATTGGGAACCGCTCGCTAAAACCCTCAGAACACCATAACATGTTTTGAGAACCGGTACGCTGAGCTTGAACTCTTCCGCCTTCCTGACCAAGTACCCCTGTATGCTGTCTACCTCGAGCCGAGAACCCATTTCTATGTCTTTCAGCATGGACGAGGTCGTCCCGGGAGACACGTTCTTGGCCCTCGTGGTTACCCACACCGCATCCAGCGATGCAAGTTTCGAATCGACCGCGTGAGCAATAGAGACGACCTCAGAGGTTAGGTCTTCCAACACTCTCTTTGCCAATATGTCAGAGAGTATGTTGCCAATCGGTCTTCGAGCTAAAGATGTCATGCTACTGATTACAGTGATGAACAGGTACTTGCGCCACAAGTCGACGAGGAGGTCTTCTGAGACGGTCGCCTTTACCCCGGCCTTCTCAAATATCGAAGCGATTGGTTTTGCAATGGCAGCATCTCCTGTTAACCGTCCCAAGGTAAGAGATGGGGTCATGCTCTTGTGGATGACTTCGCCATCTGGACCGAGCGCAGCCTCAATGTAAACCGGACCACCTAGGATTCGGTCTCTTCCGACGACAGAACATATCTTTTCGATATGCTCTACGCCATTCAGGACGGAGATTATCCAAGGTCCACCCTTGCCCAGATAAGCAATCTTGTCCAAGACCGAGTCTAGGTCATAGTTCTTGACGGCGACAATCACAACATCACAGCTTCCCACCTTCTCTACCTCCGACTCGGCGCGAACTCTCAGGTCAACGTCCCCCAGAGGGCTTCTTATTCTGAGACCACGTTGAAGCAACTGCTCCCTACGACGCGGTCGTACGAGGAAGGTTACGTCTTCCCCTGATTGGGCGAGCCTACCGCCAAGGTAGCCCCCCACTGAACCGGCACCCACGCTAATGAACTTCAAGGCTCTCAGGTGGAGTGAATCATATCCGATCTGCGAAAGAACACTTCGCACCTATAAAGTTCGGGCGCCCTCCCAGGCATGATTGAAGGCACTCGACCATTCGAAGACAGGAAGGCAGGTCACTGGCCTGGTCCTCGTCTCCTTCGGGAACGCTGAAAAAGCTCTCGGTGGTCGTGGCTGTAGGGAAGAAACCCTCCCCCCAGAATGAGAGGTGGGGAACGGCTTCAAACCAGCCCTAGCCTACCATTCTTAAATTCCCTCGTGTCTTCCGGTAGAGTCTTGGCCGCATTGAGGGCCCCCGTCAAGGTGGAGTTCTTTGGGCTGATGCCAACCCTCTTCGCCACATGCGAGAACTGCATGAAGGTGATGCATGACACGGGAATACAGCCTTACTCAGAACAACTCGAAGAGTACCCCGAGGACGTAAAGAGGGAGTACTTCGAGCTTGCGTCGATGGCTAGCGGATTAAGGCATGACTTCGGAGATGCGGTGTTCGTCGACGCCATCGACGCGGCCTCCCCCAGAGGCATCTGGACCTCCATCCGGCTTAGGATTGCCAAGACGCTCTGCGTGCTGATCCAGGGGAAGAAGGCCTTCGGCACAATCCCGACCTACCAGGAGCTCAAGGAAAGGGTGCGTCTCGCCATCGACGAAGTGGTACGGGGCTAGACCGCTCGACCTAGACCAAGCATGGAGTCGCAGAACTCTCCGAGCCTGGACACATCCAGCTTGGAGACCGTCCTCACAAGAGAGGAGAGAGTGTCCAACTCCACAACCTCGATAGTGCCCAGCTGCTTCAGCTTGTCCGCCAAGGAAGAACGAGCCAGGAATCTTACCGCGCTCTCCCTGTCTGAGGCGTAGGCAATGTACCCTAAGTTGCCGATTTCCTTCAGGTCCAAGATGCTCATGCTCGCCCTGGACTCGGCTTCCTGAGCCCTCTTCCTGTCCGTTGCTCGGACGACGAGGAGGTTAGGCTTCACGGGTTTTTCCATAATCCCCCAGCAGTTCACTCTGTCGAGGTTGTCTGTAATCTTGGCCAGCGGGTAATACAGCAGGTTCTCTCTTGCGCCGAGGCTCAGCGTGAAATACATCTCTCTGAAGCCGCTCGACCTGTCCTTCATCTCGCACTTTATCTTGAGACCGGCGTGTCCATACGAGACGAACTGCACCCTGGCGATTGTGGAGAACCTGTCCTCGAACCAGTGCGCGAGCCTGGTGAGTGTCTTGTGCTTACAATAGGAGCCAATCACGTAGACAATCATCATGACGATTGCTAGTATGACGACTGCTTCCACGTCTGTGACTTCGAACGCCATTGAGAGCCTCCGTCAGCCTAGTGCGATGCAGTTGAAAAAGGGAACGGGTAGGTCTCCCTACCCGTCTTGAGTTGTCGGTTTGCGAGCGGCTTCTACGGATTTGTCAATGGCCCTGGCTGGCATTCCTGCCGTCGTCGCCACTGGCGCTGCCACTGCCCCGGTCTTGAGACCTCTGTACGCCTTGTAGCCGTCGTATGAAAGAATGAGACCGAGGATGGTGAGGATTACGGAAATTATCCCCGCAGTGTAGCTCCCATAGGACAGCGCACCTGCATGACTGAATCCGATTGAGAAGGTAGCATATGCTGTGTATATCAGAGCCGGAATCGTGGTCGCGAGCATGAAGATGGCGGGAATCCCTGTGAATAGACTCGGTCTATGGATTTTGATGAGCCACAACGTCGTCACCAATAGGGTCACGCCGGCAAGGAGCTGGTTAGACCCGCCGAACAAGACCCAGATGAAACTCCAGAGCCCAACTGGACTGACCCTGTAGCTCGTGAGGAGGTACGTGATTATGGCAACTATGCCAGCAGTCAGGTAGATGTTCTTGAATGCCCTGATGCCTGACGCGTCGGACACCGCAAGTCGGGCGAACTTGAGCGCTAGCTGTGTCAGTGTAAGCCCGAGCACCACCACCATCAGCGACATTACGCTTATGGAGACAGTGGAACCCATGCCTAGGTTGCTCAGGTACACCGCTCCTCCTTTGACGTAGGTGCCGAGGGCCGGTATGACGGTTGTGCTGAAATTGGTTTTCAGGGATGCCACTGCTACCACTGCGGTGAGGCCAAGGATGCCTTCCAGTAGCATGGCCCCTCCTCCGACAAAGTGTGCGTCAGACTCGTTGTCAATCTGCTTCGAAGAGAGAGAAGCGCCGATGAGCCCGTGCCAGCCAGAGATTGCGCCGCAGGCTATTGTGACGAACATGAGGGGCCAGAGCGGGAAGGCGAATAGAACCGCGGACGAACCGAGCCCTCCTATGGTAAGATTTGCGAAGAGGCTTGTCACCATTGGCTGCGAGAAGGTCTGAGGGACGAAGACAGAACTGCCAAGTATCGCTGCAATAACGAAGTATGCTACGTAGAACCCCAGATAGTTTATCGGCATGGCGAAAGCCCAGAGCGGGACTATTGCGCCAATCAGGCTGAAGACAAGCATGGCTATGATCATAATATCCTGTTCGTCAATAAGGTTAGGGACTGCATTGTAGAATGCCGAATTGATTGCCGGTCCAGCAACCACCTGAATGAGATATATGGAAGCTGCCAGCACAACCAGCGAAATCACCGTGACGGCGAGTACGTTAATCTTGGCTTTGAAGACAGCGAACCCTGAGGCTACTCCAATGATTGCCAACGCGAAGAACGAGACGATGGTCGCCGGCCCACCGAAGGCATAGGTACCGGGATGTCCCGCGACCTGGTTTATCAGAACCGGAGCGAGCGCGCCGATGAAAGCAGCGAGGACCATAATCGTGTAGAAGACGAGGAACCAGACCAGGACTGTCCTGGCCCTAGGGCCGATGAGCTGGTGTGTCAACGGGCCCAATGATGCTCCCTCGTTTCTGACAGATGATGCCATGGCGTTGTAGTCGTGGAGCCAGCCCATGAGAGAGTTGCCTATGATGATCCACAGGAAGCCTGGCAGCCATCCCCAGACGATTGCTAGGGCGGGCCCTGTCACAGGCCCAAGCGCGGCGATGCTCTTCCAATGCCAGCCGAGCATCACATACTTGTTGGAGGGGAAGAACTCGACACCGTCCATATAAGTGTGAGCCGGTGTGGGCCTCGTCGGGTCCATCTGAACGACGTTCCTGTCGAACCACTTCACATAGAACTGATAGACCACTCCGTAGACAATTATGCCGCCCAACATCACGATGAGCGACTCGTACATTTTCAGTCCACAGAGGCGCCCTTGGGATTATTTAAGACTGAATAGATGCAATTTCTGCATAGTATCTCGCTAACGTTGCAGGCTAGGCGCCCAGGTCTCCAGCCATCTTTGCCACCATCTGGAGCCCGTCGACTTCCTTCTCGTACAGGGGGATGGACGCCCGGAGGAGCCCGGGGAACTTGTCGTGGACCATGGTGACATAGCCTGCCTGTTCGTGTACCCTGTTGGCCACGTAGGGGGACAACCCGGCCGTCTCCGACTGTGGGATGATTTCGTTAAGCACGACCCCCCCGATGGGAATGTCAAAGGCTTCCACCCATACGATGAACCTCTCGATTACTGCGATGGGGAGTGCCAGCGGGAGGGTGACGAAGAAGAAAGCGGTCTTGTCCTTGTCCACCAGGAGCTTCCGCCCTTCCTCCGTCTTCCTCCTCGTCCCGATCAGCGTCGCGAGGAGGGGGTCCTTCTTCAGCTCTTGGATTATCTTCTCCTTCCTGAAAGAGAGCTTCGCCCGTGTCGAAAGGGCGTCCTCCCTGCTCTTGACCATCTTGTTCAGCCACATGTCGTACAACTTCGACATGCCGAGCAACCTGTAGGTGTGGGCGACGGGTGCTGTATCGAAAATGAAAGAATCGAACTTCTGCTCCAGAATCAGGCCGATCATGTCATCGAACATGGCCGACTCCTCGAATGCGGGGTTGGTGCTGGCAATCTCGACGAACGGCTCAGGGTTGAGGGGGATGTCAGCGAACTTCAGGAATTGCACCAGCCTTTCCCTGATGTCTTTCTTGTATCTCTCTATGGTCGCAGTCACGTCGATTTCAATGGCGTAGAGGTTCTTTGTCCCCTGAATCTGCTGTATCCCCTTCTTCCACAGGTCCTGGCCGAACAGGCTCGTCAGGCTGTGGACGGGGTTCGTGGACGATATCAGGACCTTCCTCCCGAGCTTCTCCGAGAGGTAGTAGCCCGCTGCGCCCGCAACGGCAGTCTTCCCAACCCCTCCTTTCCCCCCGAAGAAGAGGTACTTCAGGGACGGTCGTTCTGTGACGAAATTGGCGAAAGTCGGCGACTGAGCTACCTGCAATTCACTCACCGTAGAGTACATCGGCGACTTTTCCTATCATCTTGAGCCCCTTCGGCTCCCGGTCGAACATTGGAACCACCCCTCTGATTAGCTCGCCGAACTCGCCGGTGATTTGGCCCACATAGGCCTGCTGGGACGTCACCTTGTTCTTCAGGAACTCCGGGACTCCGGCCTCGCTTCTCAGGGATTCGGGATAAACCTGGTTCACCACCACCCCGCTTACGGTGACATCGAACGCACGGAACATCTCCAACGCTTTCCTCGTGTCGAGGATGGGCATCAGCTCCGGTATCAGAACATAGAAGAAAGCCGTGTGCGTCTTGTCCCGGACCATCTTGCTCACGAAGTCGAGCCTCCCTTTGATGTATTCCAGTTCCTGTAACACAAGGTCTTCCTGCACCACCCCTCCCTTGCCGGACCCTCCGATGACGTTCGCGGTCTCCTTGTACTCCCCGGCTTTCTTCCTTATCTCGAGGATCTTGTCGACCCATTGATCGAGGACGTCTGCCATCCCGAGGAAGCGGATGGCGTGCCCGTGGGGCATCATGTCGAAAATATAGTAGTCGTACCTCCCGCTCGTCATCAGCTCCACCATGGCGTCGAAGGTGGCAGATTCGGCCATGGCTGGCTCGGCGGACGAGGAGTTGATGTAATCTTCGACCTCCTCGGGGATCTCGTCCATCTTGTACATGTCCTTGATCTTCTCCCTTATCTCCTGCTGGTATGCAGCTATCTTCTTGTCAGCGTCGATTTCGAGGACATAGAGGTTTGGGGCTATCTCCACCTCTCCTTCCCCGAAGATTTTCCGTTCGAATATGTCGGAGAGGCTCGCCTGTGGGTCGGTAGAGAAGATGCAGACTTTCTTTCCCTTTTTGGCGAGCCAGTAGGAGGTGGCCGCAGAGAGGGTCGTCTTGCCGAGGCCTCCCTTTCCTCCGAAGAGTATGTACTTTATCTCGGGGTTGTCCTGGAGAAACCTACTCATCTTCTGTTTCGGTGCGAGAGGGGTCTCCAACTCCATCACCCTAGTACAAGGAGTCTGTGATGTCCCTGTCCCTGAGCATTGTCTGCTTCCATGTCTTCAGGTATGGGACAGCGTATGGTAGGAGCCTGAGGCTGTAGTAAGGGGGGAGGATGGGGACGCCCAGCATGTCTCCCATGGTGATGAGCATGAACATGTTCTCCATGTGCATACGTAGACGGAGGGCATAGGTGACCATTCCGTGAAGCGCCATGCCATACACCAAGCCCTTGGCCGCCTTCACCACCTCTCGTTCCTTCTTCGGCTCTTTCTTCTCCTCTTCCTTGGGCTTCGGCTTGTCCGCCAAGGTGTTAAACTTCCACCTCGTCGGTTATTAAGCGCTCTGTGACGTCACATCCCTGCATACTCCGACCTCTCGACCACGTGCTTAGGTTCTCTTCCTCGAAGGTAGAGGAGGACATTGTCTGTAGCGAGCCTCCCGGGTCTCCCCGATACCGTCCCCGTCGGTCCCGAGGTGTGCGGCGTGCCGATGAAGTTCGCGAGCGTGGCAAAGGGGAACTTCGGCTCCAGCGTCTCTCGCCCTCCCTCGAACCACCAGGCGTCAGTTGCGTACTTGAAGTTCGGGTGTGCGGTCAGGTGCCCATAGAGGGCCTCCTCATTGACGAGGTCTCCTCGCGCGATGTTGACCAAGACCGCAGTGTCCTTCATGATTGATAGCTCCCTCTCGCCGATGAAGCCCACTGTCGAGCGCGTTAGGGGGAGCGAGAGAAGCACCGCGTCGCTTTCCCTGAGGAGACGGTCGAGCCCCTCCTTCCCAAACAGGAGCTTCTTCCCTCCGGAGCCCTTTCTCCTCCGACCGAATGCGATGACGCGCATCCCGAAGGCCCTCGCATACTTCTCCACAGACCTCCCAATCCCCCCATAGCCGACGATTCCCAGCGTCTTCCCCTTCATCACTACGATTTTGGCAGGCTCCCCTGAGAATTCGCCGAGCGCCTTCGCACCGTCCCTGATTCTGAGGTGGTGCTCAACCACCTTCTTCTCGGCGGCAAGCAGGAGAGCCCAGGCATGCTCGCTTACCTCCAGCGAGTAGGCGCCCGCATTGCTCGCGACTATGACTTCGACTCCCAAATTCCTGAACGGGACGTGGTTGACCCCCACCAAGATGGATTGAAGGAACCTCAGGCGCTTCATCTTTGAGAGAGCCTCTCCCGTGAGGAAGCTCGGCCACATGAACACAACCAACACGTCGACCTCGGGGAGGATTCGGTCGATGTTGGCGCTGTCCATCTCCCATGAGGTGTAAACCTTGGCTGCCTTCGCGAGACGAGCGAGGTTCTCTTTCCCCACCGTGTCCGACGTAACCAGAACGATCTTCGTCAAGGGCCTTCCCGGCTACGTCAGGGCTTAAATATTGAATCCCGAAATTTCTACCTGTATTGAAAGCCGCCCTCTATCATTCGCCTGGCGGCCCTGAAGTCCTTTCCTACGAAGAGGTGGCCGACCCTCTCGCCGGCCCGGGGCAGGCCCTAGTCAGGGTGAAGGCGTGCGGAGTGAACAGGGTTGACATATGGGCGCGAAGCGGGAGATACAAGACGAGCCTGCCGCACATTCTGGGCACCGATGTCGCGGGTGAGGTCGTCTCGGTGGGGTCCGGGGTGAAGGGCGTAGTCCCCGGCGAGCCTGTGGTTGCGTACACCATTCTTTCTGACGGCAAGTGCGCCTACTGCCTTCAGGGGATGCCGAACAGATGCCCTTCAAAGGGGCTCATCGGGGTCGCCACGGACGGCGGCTACGCGGAGCTGGTTAGGGTCCCAGCTGCCAACCTGGTCCCGATCGGGGGACTTGACTTCAGGGTCGCGGCAGCCATGCCCACAAACTTCGGCACCACTTGGCACGGGCTCGTATCCCGCGCCGGAGTGGGACCCAAGGACACAGTCCTAGTCTGGGGTGCCGCAGGCGGACTTGGGTACGCGGCCGTGCAGATAGCGAAGTTTCTCGGAGCGAAGGTAATCGCCGCTGTGGGGGACGGCAGTAAGGAGAAGTTCGTCCTCTCCCAGGGGGCAGACTTCGTCATAAACCATGCGACCGAAGACGTGGCAGAGCGCGTCCGACACCTCACCGGCAGCCTCGGCGCCTCTGTGGTCTTCGACCACGTGGGGGGCGAGACCTGGGCCAGGAGCACGGAATGTCTGGCCAGGGGAGGAAGGCTACTCACACTCGGGCTGACCTCTGGGCCGAAGTCCGAGGTCGACGTCCGCCGCGTCTATCAGGACGAGCTGGGCCTAATCGGAGTCTTCGGCTACCTCAAGGAGGACCTACGAAGGGTGCTCGGGCTCGCTGCCGACGGAATCCTAAAGCCGGCCATCTTCCGAGAGCTGCCTCTGAGTTCTGCGAGGGAAGCGCACGAGATCATCGAGTCGAGGGAGGTCCAGGGGAAGATCCTACTCGAACCCTAGAGTACCCGCGCTCGGTCGGCTCGGCCCTCACGTAGTCGACGTGCCAGGCAAGGAATCTCACGCTGATACTCTTCGGCCAACCGGTATAAAGTGAGCCGGAACGTGCTTGGAACGTCTCCTGCCCATCTCGGTCGCGTCGAACGCCATGTAGTTTCGGTGCGACTATGCTCACTGCTTCGTCAGGCCGAACTCTCTTACCAGGTCCTCCACTTCGCCCTGGTCTAGGTTCCTGACCTCGGTCGGCCACCTCCCGCCGTTTGTGGAGGCGACCATCTCCTGCAGGGTTGGTCTGCTCTCGGTTCGATAGAATATCCCCACAGGCAGTCCATCTGTTTCGTTGGCCACTTTGAAGGCTCTGGTCAGGTCCTCAGGAGCGTACCCTGTCTCCTCCAGCTTGTAGACGGCCTTCCTCGCCCTTGCGTAGATGTCGTTCCAGATGACGCAGGGGCTGATCACATCGACGAGGGCGAAGCCTCTGTGGCGAATCGCCTCCTCGAACAGCATTGTCAGATGCTTCTGCTCGCCGACGAACCCCCTGGCAACGAATGTCGCTCCCGCTCCCAGCGCAGCCGAGATGGGGTTGAGGGGATAGAGTATCGAGCCGTCAGGCGTGGTCTTCGTCCTCTGTCCGAGTTCTGATGTGGGGGAAGCCTGGCCCGTGGTCAGGCCGTAAATCCTGTTGTTCGAAACTATGACCTTGACGTCGTCGTTCCTGCGGGCTGCGTTCACCACATGGTTGAAGCCGATTCCGTACTCGTCGCCGTCCCCGGCCGTGACTATGACTGTCAGGCGAGGGTTCGCCGTCTTGATGCCCACGGCCACCGGGATAGGCCTGCCGTGAAGGCCATGGAACCCGTACGTTCTGATGTAACCGGGGAGGTTGGACGCGCACCCGATTCCTGATGCTATCGCCACGTTGTGAGGCTCAAGGCCCAGCCCCATCAGCGCGGCCTTCAGGGAAGCGAGGATCCCGTATCCTCCGCAGCCGGGACACCAGTCCGGTTTCTCGTCACTTTCAAACAGCCTAGGACTAAGCAACTTCTTCGACCTTCTCCGCGAGCATTCTTCCGGCCTTCTCGACCACTTCGACCGGGTAGATTGGCTCTCCGCTGTACTTCAGGAGCTTCCGGTCAATCGTCACTCCCGTTTCCCTCCTGAGGTAGCCCGAGAACTGGCCGGTATAGTTGACCTCGACCGCCAGCAGCTCGTTGCAGCCTTTCAGTAAGCTCGTGACGCGCGGCACGTCGAGCGGATAAAGATCGGTGAACTCGAGCGAGTTCACCGAGAGACCCTGATTCCGCATCTCTCGGACCGCTTCCCTAACGGGATTCACAGAGCTCCCCCATGTGACCAGAGTGAGGTCTGCGTTGTCCGGACCGAAGAACTGCGGCGGCATCAACTTCTTCCGGATGAGGTCGAGCTTCCCCATCCTCTTCTCTTGCATTCTATTTCGCAGTTTCACAAATTCCTCCAGCCCGGAGCGCACGTCGCTCAGGTCGTGGCCGTATTCGTCGTGCTCATCCGTCTTTGCGACGAACATCAATCCCTTGGTTCCGGGAAACGTCCGCGGGGACACGTGGTCCTCGGTGAGCTCGAACCTCTTGAACCAGGTCCCGTTGGACAGGGCGGTCTGCGCCTCAGCCACGAGCTTCCCCCTGCTTATCGGCACGTCGAAGTCCAGGTCATCGACGGTGGCGTAGCCCCCGTCCGAGATGGCGAAGTCGAGCAGGATTATGGCAGGCACCTGGAACTCTTCCGCGATGTTGAACGCCCTCCAGGCCGTGTTGAAACTCTCCTGTGGGGTTGAAGGGGCCATTATGGCGCGGGGGAAGTCGTCCTGGGATATCCCCAAGACCATGTTGAGGTCCCCCTGCGACGTCTTGGTGGGGAGCCCCGTGCTCGGGCCCGCCCTCATAACATCCACCACGACAACCGGCGTCTCCGTCATTGCCGCCTGGCCGATGGCTTCCTGCATCAGCGAGAACCCGCCGCCACTTGTCCCGCACATAGCCCTCGCCCCTGCGAAAGAGGCACCAATCGTCGCGTTGATGACAGAAATCTCGTCCTCGCCCAAGAACACCGTTATCCCGAGCCGCTTCGCGTGCGAGGCCATCCACTGCACTATCGAACTGGCGGGGGACATGGGGTAGGCGGCGTAGAACCTGCACCCCGCTGCCATCGCTCCGAGGGAAAGCGCCTGGTTGGCGTGCATGAAGGGCCGGTAGAGGGAGTAGTCGTAGTCCAGCGACCTGACGACGCCATATCTGTCCCTGAAGAAGGAATAGGCGTCGTTCGCGACTGAAATGTTGCCCTTGAGCACACTGGAGTCCGAGAAGCGGCTTGCGACGGAGTCCGAGACGACCTTCTGGCCTATTCCGAGCGCGGCCGCGAGGGCCCCGACCGCTGCGACGTTCCTCATGACGGGTTTCCTGTCGTACTTCAGCGCCATCTCGCTGAGCGGGATGGAGTAGGACGACTGACTTGCCTCGTAGTCACGAGGGGTCACCTTCGTTGAATCATACAGGATGGAGCCCTGATCGCTCACGCTTCGGCTATTCTCGTCGCAGCAGGACTGACCTAGGGCGACGAGGAAGTCCACCCCGAAGCCGAGGGAAGAGACCCTCCAGGGGGCGGCGTGGACATGGAACCAGACGGACCCTCCCCTGATGAGGGACTGGTTGCCGTTGTAGGTCGACACATAGAGTCCGCTCCTGGCGAAGGTTTCGGCTATCAGCTCGCCGCCGCTCTGAATGCCATCCCCGGCCGCGCCGCACAGCCGCACGGTCACGTCCGCGCCGCGCTCGACAAACGTACCGCCATTTTCACCCCGCCCTGCCCCTTTCGCGTGTCTATCCCCTTCGGACAACCCAGTACTCAACCACTTTCCTGCATCTTCGTCGAAGGTGCAATTAAGCACAACATGCGATTCTCAACGAAGAAAACCATCACTTGGGGCACTTCTAGCACGATAGCACCACCGCAATCCCTTTCATGTTGCTGCCGTGGGTGCGGGCATGTTACGACGGTAACGGGGTCTCTCCTAGCCGGTCACAAGCCTTGCCCGCCCGGAGACCCCAAGCCCATTTACGTAGCATAAGATTCTGGCTTCGGCTTGAGCTCTACCGCAGGGAACGGCCCCTTGGGATGAGACTCTTTGTACGCCTTCTCGAACGCATTGGCCCTAGCGTCTCCCTCCTCCTTCTTGTTCACGGACTTCTCTGATGACACGGCGCTGTCGAATCCATCTTCTCATGGAATAGGAGTATTAAGAGTGGGTCTGATTGAGATTGGATTGAATTGTAGACCGGTTTCCGTGCAGGCAGCGAAGTTACCCCTTCTACGCGAGCTTCTCGATGCTCGCACGGTCAGGACGAGGCTGTGTCCGCAACTCGGACACTCCTTTGCGACGGATGGAGAAGGACAGAAGTTGCACCACATCTCGCGTCCGAGGCGAACGCTTCCCTCCGAAGGACGTCGCATGCGTCGCACAATCCGGCTCTTCCTTGGTCTGCTTGTTCTTGAATCTTGGCGACCACAAGCCTGTCCACGTAGCGTAGGATGCGCTCTACGGTGTTCGATGCCCGGATTTGTCTTCGGATCCGGACACCAATGTGCTTGTAGCATAGTCGCCTTCCGACAAGAGCGCCACGGTCATGTTCCGGCTAGGCTCCGACGACCAGGCGAGGAAGTTCTGGCTCCATCTACTCGCCGGATCGAGCAACGAGATTCACATGGGCGAGGGGGTCGCCCGAATTATCATCTCCGTTCAGCCAATAAGTTCCAAGACTGACTTCGGAATCTTGAATGACCAGCACACGGATATCGACTTTCTCGACTCCCTCAAGTCGGAACCATTCGAGTATGAAATCAGCTATGAAGAGCCTGAAGGCAACAACCCACTAACTGAAACGTCATTAGAGGAATAGTATGTGTTTAGGTCACGGTCAATTTTGGCCTTCCAAACGACATTTCAGCCCGTTTTCCCGCACGAATTCGCTAGAGAGAGGGCTGTGAATAACTCGTCTCTCAGGTCTTGTCAAGGTGATTTGCTTTGGATGGGTAAGGGGTGTCCCATCCTCCAGCATCGTCTTGTGATGAACCATACCAAAGGATGGGACTCGCCCAAGTCAGCTCCTCTGCAGTCAAAAGCCTAAGGTCGAGAAGGACAAG
>CAYYYU010000008.1:0-6973 GCA_964476175.1 uncultured Nitrosopumilales archaeon | reverse complement strand
ATGAAGAAGTTCCTCTACCAAAGATGGCATCCCTGCCCCGGCGAGAAAGTCTCTGGTCTAGCGCCGGCCATGAGTGAGCTGCTGCGCCTCCAAGATATTGAGATCCTCAATCTTCTCAGCAAGCGCCCAGATACTGACCTTCACCTCACGCCTTCTTGGGATTCTTACAAAGTTAGCCCGGCTAGGATTCGAACCTAGGTCGAAGGCTCCAGAGGCCCCCATCCTTGACCACTAGACGACCGGGCTGCTTCGGATTTTGCGCACCGACATTCTGGGGTTAAAAGCTATTCCGAACGCTGTTCGGTCCTTCCAAAGGCCAAAATGAAGCGCCAAACATGTTAGGGATTCAGCTATTAACCGAGGCCCACGGGCCCTCCGTCTATGGCTCAAAGTGAGCCTTTGAAAACTGAAATCTCACTCGCAAATCCCGCACCGCTTGGTCTGATGGGTTTCGGCATCACCACAGTCCTGCTGAACCTCTCCAATGCCGGCTACTTCAAGCCTGACTCAATCATCCTTGCGATGGGCCTCTTCTACGGAGGCATCGCCCAGATAATCGCCGGAGCCATGGAGTTCAGGAAGGGGAACACCTTCGGGATGACCGCGTTCCTGTCGTACGGCCTCTTCTGGGAGTCCTTCGCATTCCTTCTCATGCTCCCCAACTTCGGGCTGGGAGGGTTCGCCCCCAGTGCAGCATCGCTTCAGGCGTACTTGGTCATGTGGGGGATATTCACCCTCCTCATGTTCGTCGGGACGCTGAGGCTCAACGGTGCCCTGATGCTGACCTTCGGGACCCTGTTCATCCTCTTCTTCCTGCTGGCCGCAGGAGTCACGAACTCGAGCATCACCACAGTCGCCGGGTATGAAGGAATCCTTTGCGGGCTGAGCGCGATGTACGCCGGTATAGCACAGGTTCTGAACGAAGTCTACGGAAGGGCGGTCCTACCGCTCTTCCCTGTCAAGCGCTAGAACCAGGCCAACCGGCCCTCTGTTTTATTCAGCTGGGGCAGAGTGGAGGCTCTGGGCGGCCTAGAAAATCGGGTCGAAACGGAGACGAAGCGCACCGGCACTAAGTGAGGAGCTCGCGTCCCTCTCCGTCCTGCAATTCAGCTGCCCTGGACTAGTTTCTTGATCATCTCGACCACGTCCGCGTTGGCGAGGGTCGAAGTGTCCCCGTAGTCAGTGTTATTCGAGATGGAGGTAAGGATCCTGCGCATTATCTTCCCCGAGCGGGTCTTCGGGAGGTCGGGGGCTATGTAGACCGCCTTCGGTTTGGCTATCGGCCCCAGCTCCTTGGCCACGTTGTTCTTTATTCTCTCTTCGAGTTCCTTGCTCGGGGTGAATCCAGGCTTCAGGGCTACGTACACAACCGGCACGTGCCCCCTCATCTGGTCAACCAGTGGTATTGCCGCAGCCTCTGCGACCTCCTTCGTGGTGAGTACCGCGTTCTCGATCTCCTTTGTGCCCAGTCTGTGCCCGGCCACCTTGATGACGTCGTCGACCCGGCCTAGTATGCGGAAGTACCCATCCGCGGCCTGGACGGCCCCGTCCCCGGCATAGTAGGGCCAGTCGTGCCAGTCTTTGCTGTCTCTGTTCCTACAGTACTTCTCGTAGTACAGCTTGACGAACCTTTCAGGGTTTCCCCAGACTGTCTGCATTATCCCCGGCCACGGGTTCCTGATGCAGATGTTGCCTGCCCTGGTCTCGCCGGCCTTCACCTCGTGCCCGTCTTCGTCGAGGATTACAGGGTAGATTCCCGGCGCCCCAGGCCCGGTGCTCCCCGGCTTCATCGGCGAGACTCCCGGGACCGTAGTGCACAGGAATCCGCCGGTCTCTGTCTGCCACCAGGTGTCCGTTATGGCCGCTTCTCTCTTGCCAACGACCTCGTAATACCAGCGCCAGACGTCGGGTTCGATCGGCTCTCCCACAGTGGTCATGGACTTGAAGTGGAAGTTGTACTTCGTGGGGTCGTCGGGCCCGGCCTTCCTGAGCATGCGGATCGTCGTCGGGGCGGTATGGAAGATGCTCACGTTGAGCTTCTCGGCAACCCTCCAGATCCTCCCCGCATCTGGGAACAGGGGCACCCCCTCGTAGATCACGCTGGTCGCCGCCACTGCGAGCGGACCGTAGACTATGTAGGAGTGGCCTGTGATCCAGCCGATGTCTGCCATGCACCAGTAGGTGTCCTCTGGATGGATGTCCTGAACGTACTTGGACGTCCCGGTGACGTAGGCCAGGTAGCCACCGGTCCTGTGCTGGACCCCCTTCGGCCGGCCGGTGGAACCGCTGGTGTACATCAGGAAGAGCGGGTCCTCAGCGTCCATCGAGACGGGCTGAACCCGCTTGCCGCGGTGCTCCTTCATCAGTTCGTCGACGAAGAAGTCCCTCCCTTCTACCATAGGGGCGCTGGATAGGTACTTGCCGGGGTGCCTCCTCCATACAAGGACCTTTGTTATCTGCACCCCCACCTTGGCAGCCTCCTCGACGGTCAGGTCGGCGTCCTTCTTCTTGTCGATGAACTGCCCGTTGCGGTAGTAGCCGTCGCAGGTCACTAGGACCGTGCTCCCCGAGTCCTGAACCCTGTCCGCGCAAGCCTTCGCGCTGAATCCACCGAAGACCTCGTTATGGATGACCCCGAGGCGAGCCGCTGCCAGCATCGATATGGGCAGCTGTGGAATCATCGGGAGGTGGAAGGTGACCCTGTCCCCCTTCTTCAGCCCTGCAAAGTCCCTCAGGACGAGGGCGAACTCGTTTACCCTGCCGTAGAGGTCCTGGTAGGTGATGACCTCATGCGGCTCCTCCTCGGGCTCGGGGACGAAGATAATCGCGGCCTTGTTGCCGTATTTCCCGAGGTTCCTGTCGACGCAATTGTAAGACGCGTTCAGTTTGCCCCCCACAAACCACTTCCAGAACGGGGGGTTGCTGCTGTCGAGGACCTTGTCCCAGTGCCTGTCCCAAGTGAGCATGTTTGCGTACTCCTCGTAGCAGCCGGGGAAGTTCTTCTCGCCGAACTTCTCAAGTACATCCTTGTCCGTCATGATTGCCTGGGAGACGAACTTCGCCGGAGGGGGAATCAGCGGCTCCTCCTTCCAGTAGACCGCAATCTCGGCTTCTGAGGTATCTTCCTTCGCTGTCAAGGTAGCGGGCTGCGACTGGTGTCGTGATTTATGCATTGTCCCGAATCGGCTAGGTCGCGGCTGATTTACGCATGCTGCGCGGGCTGAAGGGGTCCAGTGGCGTGCATCTCGACCAAGACCTTCTGGAGTGCGTCCAGGGCTCCGGTCAGCTGAGGGACTGTGAGAATCCCGAAGTGTCCTATGCGTATCATCTTGCCCCCTGCCTCGTAGAGCCCCCTCGCGACCATTATCCCGTACTCCCTCTCCAGGGTCTTCTGGATGTCCCCGGCGGTCCCGTCCTTCACCCAGAAGGCGGTCACAGTATCGGACCTGAACCCTTCGTCGGCAACAAAGCTCAGCCCGAGCTTCTGGACCATCTCTCTCGTCATCTCTCCGAGCCGCCTGTGGCGGGCCCACCTCTGCTCGAGCCCTTCGTCGAGTACCTCGTGCAGTGCAGCTTTCAGCGCGAGGAGCACCTGGACAGCGGGGGTCGCGAGGTACATCCTCGGGTCCTCCATTATCGGCTTCCAGCGTAGGAGGTTCATGTAGTACGACTCGATTGGCTTCTTCCGCTTCTCGAAGTGCTCGAGAATCTGGTTGGAGGTCGCCACGAGGACTGCCCCGGGTGCCCCGGCCAGCGCCTTTTGCGAAGCAGTAAACGCGATGTCTGCGCCGAGCCTGTCGAAGTCCAGTGGGACGCCCCCCACGCCGCAGACTGAGTCCACGATCGAGAAGACCCCAGCATTTTGACACTCTGCGACGAGCTCTCCGATGGGATTGACTACGGAAGTCGATGTTTCCACGTGAGTGAAGAAGACGGCCTTGTACTTCTCCCTTCGAAGGCGCTTTCTCAGGTCGTCTGGGTCGGCATGCCTGCCATCCGGATAATCGATGACCTCAGCCTTGGCCCCGTGAATCTGGTTGAGCATCAGCATCCTGTGGCCGAAATACCCAGTGCTCAGGGTGAGAGTCCTGTCGCCGTGGGAAACCGTGCTGACCACCGAGGCCTCCATCCCAATCGTCCCCGAGCCGGTGAAAACGAACTGGAACCCCTTTTCATTCTTGAAAACTTGGCGCGACAAAGCGACAAGCTCCTTGAACGTTCCGTAGAATTCGGCACCGACATGAGGGAGCTGTGGCCCAGCCATCGCCTCTCTTACCCTCTTCGAGAGGTTGGTGGGTCCGGGGATTAGCAGGAGCCTTTCGTCCATCTCTCTCGTGGCGTCCCCTCGAGCTGGGGATTAAAGTCTTCTCTAGATGTGACTGAAGATATCTGTCAACCTGTCGATGTGAATTATCTGTGGGTCGTCCACTCTCGTGGTGTGTGCCAGCATGAAGCCGATGGCCGCCGACTTCAAGAATGCCAGGTCGTAGATTGTATCGCCGACTGCTATCGTCTTCTTGCTCGGCACCCCGAGGGTCTTCAGCATCTTCTTGTATGCCCCGTCCTTGCGGGTCGGGTCGACTCGGCCTACCCCGCGAGGAAGGACCCTCCCCGCCTTGTCGAACTGGAGACCGTTGGCGACCCAGTGTTTGATGCCCAACTCGCGCGCCACCTTCTCCGCCAGCATGTCGATCCCCGAGGTGACCAGCGCTGTCCGAATCCCCCTCCTGCCAAGTTCCTGCATCGTCTCCGGCGCCTCCTTCCTAATCTTGTAGTTGGAGAGGATCTTGTCTATCTGATCTCTCGTCACCGGCTTGGGCCATGCGCCGATGTCTCTGCGCATGAATTCCCTGTAGTCGATCTTTCCCTCGCTGTAGAGCTTCAGGGATGCCTCGCCCAGATGAGTCGTACCGAAGTGTCTGTGGAGGGCGACCCAGCTGCTGTCGTGCTCGAGCACAGTGCCGTCCAAGTCGAAAGCTGCAAGAACGATCTCGCGCTGCATCAAATCTTCGCCCGGTAGGAAATCCCCATGAGCCGCATGGACTGCGCTAGAACCCTGCTAGTGGCCTCGACGAGCGCGAGCCTGGCGTCCCGGAGTGATTCGTCCTCCTCCCTGTTGACTGGGACACTCTCGTAGAATTCGTTGAACTTCTCCGCTACCGAATGGGCGTACAAAGCTACCTCCCTGGGAGAAAGATACTCCCCTGCAGTCATGACCGACTTGTCGAGCATCGAGAGTCTCTTCACCAACTCCTTCTCGACTGGCTTTGAGAGCTTCGCGGCCGACTTCTCGTCTATGGCGGGCTTGCCGGAGGACTTGTCGAGTATCCTCCTTGCCCTTGCATACGTGTAGAGGAGGTAGGGGCCGGTGTCTCCTTCGAACCGCAGTGACGCCTCCATGTCAAAGACTATCATCTTGTCAGGGTCCTGCTTCAAGAGCTCATACCTCAGGGCTGAGACGGCAATCGCCTCGGCGACCCCGTTAATCCACTCGTCGGTCTCGGTCGGATTGCGCCTCTGGGTTTCTTCCTTTGCCTTCTTCTTCAGGGCGTCAAGCATAGTATCGACGTTCACGTAGAGCCCCTTACGCCCAGACATGTGGGCGAAGTCCCCTTCGACTGCGAAACCAAGCTGCGCCGCAGTCCCTTTCGCGAGCGCGACAACCTCGTATCCGCGGTGAAGATACCTTCTAGACGCTCCTTCTCTCAGACGTTCGAGGACCTTGCCGACAATCCTCTGGAGGTAACTCTGCCGCGTGTCTATGACTGAGATCGCCAGGTCCGCCCCTCCGAACTTGTGCCCGGAACTCTTCCTGTTCAGTGTGGTGGTGAAGAGTTTCCCACCCCCTGGCTGGCTCTCGGAGTAGACATCGTAGCCGAAGGGGTCGTCCACGATCCCGATCTTCCAGGCCGCGTAAGGGATGTCTTTGGCAACGTAGACTACAGTCCCGTCGGAACGCACGACCACCTTTTGCTCCCCCGACTCTGGGTCTGGGATGACCCAGCACCCTCTGTTGTCCCCTTGTGTTTCGTACTTCACGTCCCCGTTCTTCTTCATCGTCTCGAAGATTCTTTCCCACATCCCGGAGTGAACGAGCTGGGATTCCCAGTTCAGCAGGTCGTATGTGGCGCCAAGCCTCCAGCAGGTCGACAACTGGTCCGCGACTATCCTGCGAACGATGGAGCGGGTGTATTCCGCGATCTCACCCTCTCCCTTCTCGATCTCCTTGAGGACAAGCGACTGCTTCTCCTTGAGGGATGGGTTCGACGCGTATTCCTGGTTGACCTTGGTGTAAACGCTGTCGCCGCAGTAGATGTCGAACTTGGTTCCTGCGGGTGCATGGTCGGCGATGCCGAGAAACTTGAAACCTACGATGACATCGGCGACCTGGGCTCCAGAGTCATCGATGTAGTTCAGAGCCTGGACGTGGTAACCCAGGTGCCGCATCACGCGGACGAGCGAGTCCCCGAGGACGAGGTTCCTGGCGTGGCCTATGTGCAGCGCCTTGTTGGGGTTGACGTTCGTGTGCTCTATCGCGACCCTCTCCTTTCCGAGCTTGCTCGCGCCGATCAGGTCGCTGGAGTTTATCTCGGCCAGGGAGTCTGCGGTGAACCTCGCGTTGTTGAGGGTGAAGTTGAGGTACCCACCCCGGTGAGCCGCGACTGCGCCCACGTAGTGGTAATGGGCTGCGCGCGTCATGATGCGGTCAGCCAGCTTGATCGCGATTTCACCCGGCTTTTCGTTGAGCTGCTTGGCAATCCTGAGGGGGACGGCACTCGAAAGGTCCCCATAGGATGGGTTCGGCGGGAGTGAGACCTCGACCTGGGTCGCGTCGTAGCCCAGGTCCTCGGAGGCACCGGCAATCAGGAGGCAGACCTCCTCCTCGAACTCGACGAATTTCAAACGGGAGCCTTCAGGGGTGGCATCACATAAACGCTACCGGTAGGCCAACGCTTCTTAACCAGCCCCGAGG
>CAYYYU010000007.1:0-24971 GCA_964476175.1 uncultured Nitrosopumilales archaeon | reverse complement strand
GATCCCCTCCCTCCCCCAGACCGCGGCCGGCGGGACGCCCACAGACGCAAAGGCGTCTCTCCTGCTCGTATGGTTCTTCCTGACCCTCGAGCCCGGGTGCAGAGCGATCCTGTCGTCGTTGTCATCGAGGTGCATAGCGACGTAGACCCCAGCGAAGGTCGAGGTCGCAGCTACAGAGACCCCCCCAATCAGGTTGAGGGTGGCGTCGGAGGACGGCCTGTCGGACGAGCGCTGGGCTCCGACTAGGATCACCGGTATGGGGATTCCGACGAGGGCGAAGCTCATCGCAGCGGCCGTGTACCCCATCGTGTCCGTGCCGTGCGTTATGACTACGCCGTACGCCCCCTCCTCCACTGCGCGGCCCACCCTCTCCGCCATCTGCGTCCAGTGGAGGGGGGTGATGTTCTCGCTGAATATGTTGAAGATTATCTCCGGCTCGATACGGGCGATGTCTGACAGCTCTGGGATGAGGGCGTGCAGCTCCTCGGACGAGACCGCCGGCCTTACCGCCCCGGTCCTGTAGTCTATCCTGCTTGCGATGGTCCCGCCGGTCCCGAGTATCAGAACCTTGGGAAGGCCCCCCTTGGGCTTCGGCAACGGGGGCGGGTTGAACGCAGGCTTCTCCCCCTTGGCCTTGACCTTAGCCCCGTGCAGCTTCGAGACCTCCAGACCAACGTTGTACCCAGTCGAGAGTTTCAGCACGACGTGAGAATCGTCTGCGTAGAGATACCGCGGCACGACCGTCCCTGTGACTTCTCCCCATTCTGTCTTGACCTCCAGCACGTCCCCGACCTTCGCCTTCGCTCTCTCGAGGAACCCGAGAGCACTCCCTCGGTAGCCGGCGAGGTCCTCCATATGCCCGGAGCAGACACCCTGCGGTCTTAAACCATTGCCCCCTTCCCAAAAGAATTAATCCACGCCCACTCGCGGCCGACCCTGATTTCAAACAGAGTGTTTCATGCTTGTCATCCAACGACCAGATTTCAGTAGAGGCCTCGGACCTTCGCAGGGAATTCAAGACGAAGGACGCCCCGGTGGTAGCCCTGGACGGGGTGCTCGACAGAAGGCTGGCGTAGCGGTGACCCTACACGAGTCGCTTTGACATGTACGGACCGAGCCTTTCGTACCCCAGCCGTCGGTAGTAGTCCCGGGTCCCGACTGCGCTCGTGACCAGGATGCGGGTCGCCCCGAACTCCTCGCGGGCCGCGGTCTCCATCTTCCCCATCATGAAGGCGCCGAGTCCCCTGTGCTGCCAGGCGTTCTCGTTCCTGGAACCAATCCCCACCAGCCTACCGTAGACTCGGAGCTCCCTCACGACTGCGGAGTTCCTCATCTCCACTCTGTGAGCTGCCTCCGACGGGAGCCGGAGCCGCGCGAACCCTGCGATCCGGCCGCTGACCTCGTACTCGAAGGAGCCGAAGACCTCCACCCCATCAGACGCATCGTAGCGCTCCTCACCATACTGCAGGGATTCTTCCTTCCCCATCGCAGCCGGAGCGCCTAGTGCGACCTCCCGGCACCTGATGCACTGGCACGCGAACCCCTTTTCCCGGGCCCGCGCAAGGACCAGCTCTCTCAGGTTCCCGTTTTTCACCCCGCCGCTTATCTCGTACGCCGGAATCTCTCGCTGAATCCTCATTATCCTGTGCCACCTGGGGACAGACCGCTTCATCTCGCTCAGCAGTTCGACAACCGTCTCCAGCCCGTACGGCCGGTACTTCCCCGCTTCGTACAGCCTCTCCAGGGCCGTCCCTTCGACCACGAGGGTCGGGTATACCTTCATCATGTCGGGCCCGAAGTCTTCGTCCGCAAAGAGCCGTCGAAAGTCCTTGAGGTCGTCAGAGGGAGTCGCCCCCGGAAGCCCGGGCATCATGTGCACAGTGACCTTGAGCCCAGCGTCCCTTGCAACCTTCAGAGCCTTCGCAGTGTCCTCGACCGTGTGTCCCCTGTTGCTCTTCGACAGGGTCTCGTCGTGGAGGGACTGGGCTCCTATCTCCAGGCGGGTGATCCCGAAGGACAGCATGAGGTCGACGTCCTGGGGTCTGCACCAGTCGGGTTTGGTCTCGAGGGTCAGACCGACGCACCTGCTTTTCGCAGACTCGTTCGCCTCCTGCGCGGTCCGAAGCGAGGGAGACCGGCAGCCGTTGAGTCCTTCGTAGACCCCCTTGACGAATGAAGACTGGTACTCGTGAGGGAGGGCGATGAACGTCCCCCCTTCGATGATGGTCTCCACCTTGCCCGTCTCGTGTCCGTTGGTTTCGTACTTGGCGAGGCACCTGCGGACCTGCTCGAAGGGTTCGAACTCTGTCGCCAGGGCGGACCGCATGCCAGGGCTGTCCTTCATGTAGCTCTGCGGGGTTCCGAAGCGGGGTCCCCCTGGGCAGAACACGCACGTTCCGTGCGGACAGGAAAACGGGGCAGAAAACGCAGTTACAACGACGATCCCCGAAGCGCTCCTCCGGGGGTGCACCCTGAGCATCTCCCGGAAGGCCGGTCGCCTGGGCTCCGGAATGGCTGCAAGTATCTCGGCGTTCGAAATGTAGCGGTCGAGCGAGTATTCCTTAGCGGCTTCCTTCTTCAGTTTCTCGAGCCGCGCCCGGTTAGGGGAGCCTCCGCTGGCTACCCTGTCAGCTACGTAGGAAACGGCTTCTTTGAAGCGGTCTGTGGGCTGGGCCTTCACTGGCGCATCCAGTTCTGGCCTGGCTTCCGCTTGAGAGTAAAGCGTTTCTCGTATGTACGCCTGTTCCTCACTTTGGGGATCGGGGCTGCCTTTGGCTTGCCTTCAAGCTTTGGAGTCTGACTCCGGACCTTCCCGGCCTTTGTGACTGGAGGCAGTCAGCGCTGAACTGAACTGCTGACTCCCGTGGGTCGGCATTGTCTTGTATCAATCCTCCTTGGTGCTCCTTTCATTCCAAGGTAGATTAATCTTTTGAGATGATCACGTCGACCGACCTTCTGACCTCCCTCTCAAGGTCGCTGCCCTGTACGAACGCTACTTCCGTCCTGTCGAAGAATCCTGACTGGGAGTTCAATCCTACGAGCCTCTCCCTGATGGCTTCGTGCGACGGCTTGTACCTCTTCTCTTGCTCCACTTCAATCGCGACAACCCTCCTCCCGTCGAACAGGATTGCGTCTGGGGTCCGGGCTTCCTTCACGTATTCCGACAAGACGTAACATCTGAGACCTCGTTTCCTCAATTCTTCGGCAATTCCCAGGACCACCATGTCGTGGAAATGGCGCGATTGTCGGCGCTTCTCGAGATATGCTTTGTTGGCGTTGAGGGACTTCAGAAACTCCTCCTTGGCCTTCGAGTTCGCAGACATTCGACCCTTGATTTCTCTCGCCCTCTCAACACCCACCCAAGATTCCAGTGTACGGCCCTTGTTGAGCGATGGCTGTCCCTTCGTGAACCAACCCCGATTCTTAACCAATCCTTGTCTGCACCCTTCTCTGTAACAGTGCCTGTCACAAAACCTCCTCCGCCTAGAGGGCAGCGGCCTCCCACAGGCCGCACAATTTGCGGGCACGGCTTCTGAATGCTTGAGGTTATTTAGACACCAGTCGGTTCAGTATGAGAAACGCTTTATCACCCCCATGTCCCAGGCACGCCTGAACTCTGTTGGCAAGCGAGGCGGGACAACCGGACGAGAAGGCGATCGAAGAGATCAGAAGGAGGAGCATCGAGGCTGCCGAGGCGGCCATCAGGGAGGCATCCTCCAGGCCGGACTTGCAACTGGTCCAAGCCATTCAGGCCCTGGACGAGACCGACAAGTACCTGAACGTGGTCGCGACGAGAGCGTCCGAGTGGTACGGCCTGTACTTCCCGGAGCTGAACCAGATGATGCAGGACAACATCGCCCTCTGCAAGATGATTTCTGAAGTCGGGAGGAGAAACGCCTTCACAGCAGACGCAATGGCAGGGAGGGGGTTCAGCGACAAGAAGGTGGAGGCCATCCTGGAGGCAAGCGGCAGGTCGAAGGGAGGCGAACTTTCTGAGCCCGACTTTGCGAGGGTGAAGGCCCTTGCAGCTCTGGCCGTCCTGCTGGGCGGCGAGAGGGAGAAGCTTAACGAATATGTCGAGAGTGCTATGAAGAGAATCTCCCCCAATGTGTGCGAGGTTGCCGGGGCGACGATAGGGGCGAGGCTGATGGCCAAGGCTGGGGGTCTGGACAGGCTCGCAGTGATGCCCGCAAGCACGATCCAGATACTGGGCGCCGAGAAGGCCCTCTTCAGGGCCCTCCGGACCGGGGCCAGGCCACCGAAGCATGGGATACTCTTCCAGCATCAGGAGGTGCACATGGCCCCGAAGTGGCAGCGCGGGAAGATCGCGAGGACTCTGGCCAACAAGATCGCAATCGCGGCGAGGGTCGACTACTACAGGGGGACTGTAGAGAGCTCCCTGAAGGAGGGGCTCGACAAGCGGCTCGAGAGGATTAAGGAGAAGTACAAGAATCCCCCGAAGAGACCGGCGAGGCCCGAGAGGCCTGAACGCTTCCAGCGGCGCCAGCCCCAACGAGGCTCTGACAGGCGCCAGAAGTTCCGCCGAAGATGACCGGCCTGCTGAGAGAGGACAAGAACGGGAGGACGGTCCTCCTCACCAAGAACCTTGCGAAGGGGGTCAGGGTGTACAACGAAGAGCTGGTGCTGCGGGACGGCGAAGAGTACAGGACCTGGGACCCGTTCAGGAGCAAGCTCGCTGCGGCATTGCTGAAGGGACTGCCAGAGGACGCTGTCCGTGAAGGGGACAGGGTCCTTTACCTCGGGACTTCCACTGGAACCACTCCTTCCCACGTGTCTGACTTACTCGGGGAGAAGGGGCTCCTGATCGGGGTGGAGTTCGCCCCGAGGGTGGCGCGGGAGTTCGTCGAACACGTGGCAAGGCACAGGAAGAACGTGATCCCGTTCGTGGCAGACGCCCGCCATCCATCGGATTATTCGGTCGTCATGGTAGACGTCGTCTACTGCGACATCGCCCAGCCCGACCAGACAGAGATCGCGATCAAGAACTGCGTCGCCCTTCTGAAGCCCGGCGGGAGGCTCCTTCTGGTGGTCAAGGCCAGGAGCATCGACGTCCTCGAGAATCCCGCGAAGCTCTTCAAGCGGGAGGCAGAGAAGCTCAAGGAGGCTGGGTTCGAGGTCCGCCAAGTCATCGAGCTGAGCCCGTTCGAAAAGGACCACGCGCTGATCTTTGCAACAAAGGGTGGTTAGAAGGGGGCCAACAGGCTCTGTTCGAGCGCCTTCCACGTCTTCCAGCTCTTCCTCACGTATTCAGGGAGAGGGTCCCCACGGCGCACCCACTCGGTGAAGAAGGCCCTCGTGCTCGGGTCCGACGGATACCCGGACCCGAAGTCGCCGTGCCTCTGCCTCAGCTTCTCCACAGCGCTGTCCCGCTCGACCTTCGCGACGACTGAAGCCGCCGAAACAAGAGGATAGTCCCTGTCTGCCTTGTGGTATGAGAGGACTTCGCAACTTGACTTCATGTTCTCCATGATCACCGCGCGGAATCTCTGGGGGCTGCTATCCGAAGCGTCGACTGTGACCCTGCGGGCGCCGAGCCGGTCGGCCACCTTCGCGAAGTAGAGGGCCTCCAGGTAGTTCAGTTTCCTGTATTTCTTCCCGGTCCGCACGAAAGTGTCTATCTCAGGCGGGAGGATCTGGGCAGAGGACACGTAGTCGCAGATTTTGAGGATGTCCCCGTATAGCGCCTCCCGCCGCTGGGCCGTGAGCTTCTTAGAGTCTCGGACGCCGAGCTCTTTGAGTTGCTTAAGACCTGCCTTCTCCAGAGATACCCCTGCGACCACAAGTGGACCGAGAATGCAGCCTATCGGGAAGCGATGGCAAGACTATCGCTTTCTCCCGGCTTCGTCGATTCCACCGATGAGGGCTATTTCACTGTCACCCTTCTTGAGGTGAAGACTCTACCCCACTTAGAGTTTGCTCTTGCGATCAAACCCAGTTTCTCGAGTTCGTGCAATCGAAGTGAGACAGAGTGGTGGTCGCGATTGAGCGCCCGTGTGAGTTCATTCAAACCTCTTGGGACCTTAAGTAGATTCAGGATCCGTTCCTTTTCACGAGAGATCACAACGGTCTCTGGACTGGACCTTATCCAGTAGTTTGTACTATCGACCCCGTATGTACGGACCAGCCCCTCGAATGATTCTGTTTCGTCAAGCCCGCCGAAGAGGACCTCCATTGGGTCCTGTTGGCTGGCGGTCGCCTTAACTAGGTTTCGAGCTTCCGACGAGTGCCAGAATCGCGTCGGCCAGCTCGTCCACAGCCCTGTCCCGCGTCTCCTGTGTGAGCTCCACGACCGTATTCGCCTTCGACCTGACCTCGGCCAGCAGGTCGTCCTCGAGCCTTTCATGAATCACGGCGAGGATGGGTTTGCCGGAATCGATGCACTTCCTCACCGCCCGCCTGAACTCCGGGCTCACGAGCTCCATAGGCCCCAGCTCGTCGATGACAATCAGCTCAGACCCTTCCGCAGCGGTCGCCAAGCCAGCCGCCCCCACTGCCGACAGGTCTGTCAGATTGACCCTGTACTTCCCGACCCACGGGCCCAGCTTCGAGGAGAGGGAGGCGAGCTCCCCCCTCGTCCCGTCGGTCAAGTTGAGGAGGTCGAAGCCGACCCGCCTCCCTTCCGCCTTCCTTTCCCGTGTGACGCAACCTCCTACGATCACCCCCGTGCTCTTGAGCCTCGTGACCACTCTGGATACAACTGTGGACTTCCCCACCCCGGGGGGACCGGTGACCAGCCAGATACTACTCAATGGGGGCGGACCCGGAATGGCGGTAGAAGAACCTGTCCCGGGGCAGGCTAACGTATGCAGCGGGACGGACCGGTCGGCTTCCGTGCACTTCTTTTCGAACCTTTTTCACCCACCCCAAATCGATCAAGCGCGCAGTAGTCGCTTGAAACTGGCGAGAATCACCGAAGGGTCGACTTTGCTCTACGTCCCGAAGGCCAGCCTCGAGGAGGAGGTGCCGCCCAAGGCGCCCGTCTTCTTCAACCCTCTCGCCTCGACGAACAGGGACGTCACGGTGGCCATCACAGAGGCCGCAGACGGCACCACATTCTGCGATTCCCTGGCTGGGGTCGGCGCAAGGGGGGTCAGGGTGGCGCACGAAGTCACCAGGGAAGTCGACGTGACTCTCGCTGACTTCAACCGGGATTCAATGAAGGTCGGGCTCAGGAACGCGAAGGCCAACCGGGTCCTCGGAAGGTGCAGGTTCGTCGACGAGGAGACAAACACCTTCCTTCATTCCAGGTTCAGGCGGGAGGAGAAGTTCGGATACGTGGACGTAGACCCCTTTGGAACCCCGGCGCCTTACATTGAGGGGATGCTCGCCGCAGTGGCCGACCACGGCATAGTCTCCGTAACTGCGACGGACACAGCCGTCCTCTGCGGCGTGTACCCAGAGGTCTGCAGAAGGCGGTATTCGTCGACCCCGCTGAACAACCACTTCCACCACGAGACAGGGATCAGAATCCTCCTCAATGCCATCAGGAGGCAGGCAGCCGCCAGGGACAAGGGGATGGCCCCGATCGCTGCGCACAGTACCCGGCACTACATCAGGGTCTACGCCAGGGTCGAGAACGGGGCGAGGAAGGCCGACGCGTCCCTCGTCAACGAAGGCTATGTCTGCGTCTGTGGCAAGTGCAAGAACGTGACGTCTGGGACAGAGAAGACCACAACCTGCCACGAATGCGGGGGGAAGGTACGCTCGACAGGACCATTGTGGATAGGCAGTCTGGTGGAACAAGAGGTCGTCCGCAGGGCGGCCGAAGTGGCAGTCAGACTGGAAATGCCTGAAGCATGGAGGATTCTTGATTCAATCGGAAGAGCCGATTCGTATCCGCCGTGGAGTTACAGCGTGGACGAGGTCTGCTCGGAGCTGGGGACTGCTACGGTCCCCGATTCGAACGTGAGACTAATCCTCGGCGAGGTGGGGTTCAGGTGCGAGAGCCAGCCCTTCGAGAAGGACGGCCTGAAGACCGATGCCCCGTACAGGGAAGTCTTCAATGCGGTCAAGAGGGCCGCAGCTAGCCGCCCAGCCAGCCCTCGCAGTAGTAGTACAGTTCAGAGCTAGCGCTCCTGCTCGCAGCCGGCTTCACTGCGCGGACGACCTTGAACCTCTTCTTCATCTCGTCGCGGACCTCCGGGGACCGCTCCCCCTCGAAGAGCTTGAGGAAGGCAAACCCACCGTGTCTCAGGATGGAATCCGAGAGGTCGAGAACGTGCAGGGTGAGGTCGACCTGAAGGGTCTGGTCCAGATCCCAGACCCCCGAGACTGACGGGGCGAGGTCTGACAGGACGACATCGGCCTTTCCCCCTGTGAGCGCCAGCACTTTTTCGACGACCTTCGGGTCGTTCACGTCGATTGTGAGCGTGGAGACGTTCTCTCCCTTCACCCGGACCTCGTGCAGGTCCACCCCCACGACCTTGCCTGATGGCCCGACGAGCTTCGCGCAGACCTGGAGCCAACCCCCCGGAGCGGCCCCGAAGTCGACTACTTTGTCCCCCTCGCCGATGAACCCGTACTTCTCGTTCGCCTCGATGAGCTTGAAGGCTGCCCTGCTCCTGTATCCCTGCTCCTTTGCGAGCCTCCGGTAGAGGTCCCGCCTGGCCTCGTGCAGTCTCATTTCTTGGAGAGCTCTTCTGGGCCGAAGCGTGACGGCAGGAGAGCCTCGGCCGTTGTGTCTTCCTTGAAACCGTCGGTCCCTCTTCTCAGGACCTTCATCTCGGGGTTGTACTCGACCATCACCTGCCTGCAGGCCCCGCAGGGGCTCGTGAAGTCTCTGGACTTGCCGACTATCGCGATCGCCACCAAGTCTCGTGAGCCTTCTGAGACTGCTTTGAAGATCGCAGTCCTCTCTGCGCAGCAGGAAAGGCCGTACGACGAGTTCTCGATGTTGCATCCTGCGAACACCTTCCCCGACGATGTCAGGACGGCGGCTCCGATCTTGACCCCAGAGTAGGGCGAGTAAGCGTTCTTTCTGACTTCCTTTGCAGCATCCACTAAGGCTCTGAACTTCGCGCTTTCTGGCATAAGAGGCACTACCGCAGGGCTGGGACGCCAGCCTGAGCGACCTGCGCTTGGGCGACCCTCGACTCGTCGACGACCCATGGTCCGATCCACGGGCACACGTACGGGCTCACCTCGCCGTCGATCGAGCACTTCGACTCGTACTGGCAGACGATGCAGGGGGCTTTTTCGATGGACGCCATGTCTGTCGGGAACCTGAGCGGGGTGAGCTTGTAAGTCCACCTTCCCTCTTCGAGAACCTTGACCCTGCCAATCAGCCCCCTCCGCTCCAGTCTGATCGCGAGCCTCGAACCGTCTCGGCTGGTGAGCCCGAGCTCCTTCCAGATCTCGCTCTGGAGGACGCCGTCCCGTCCCCGCTCGACCACGAGCTTGTACACGCGCGACGTCAGGTCGACCAGTTCCTCTTCCGTCCTCTCGACTGGCGGTGCTGGTTTCTCGACCTTCTTGGGCTTCGGGGCCGGGGCTGGCTGCCCCTTTGCACGGGCGGGCTTCGCCCCCTGCTTCGGTTTCTTCGTTTGCTTTGTCATTTTGCCGGCCCGAACTCCTGACGTATCACGAAGTTGTCGAGGATCTCCCTGCACCTGTTCCTGACTGTGACCTCGGTCACCTCGGAGAACTCTGCGACCTCTCTCTGTGGGAGGTGCGCCCCCATCATCACGGACGAGAGGTAGACGTAGGCTGCGGCCAGGCCGGCGGGGGCTTTGCCGCTCGAAATCTTCGGGTCTGCGGTCTTGCGAGACAAAGTCAGCGCAAGGTGCTCCACCTTCGGGTCGATCTTCGCCATGTTCACCAGCTTCGAGATGTACTTCTCGACAGACGGGGGAGGGACGTAATCCCTCTCGACCTCCTTCAGGACCAGCCGGAAGTACCTGGCTACGCTCCCCTTCTCCATCCCGGCTGCCCTTGCGACCTCCTTCAGGGTCCTGGACACTCCGCACTTGCGGCAGGCCAGGTATACGGTGGCTGCGGTCATCCCGAGAATCGACTTGCTCTTTGCCACCTTCATCCGGGCTGAAGTGCGGTAGATCTGGGCCGCGGTTTCTGCAACATTGTCAGGGAGGTTGAGCGCGTCGCAGAGCTCGCTGATCTTCGACAGCACGTTCGAAAGCCCCCTCTCCTCGCTGTTGATTGTCCTGCTCCGGCTCTGCCATTTCCGCATCTTCTCGACGGTCGCCCGCATCGCAGGGTCGAGATACTTCCCGTGAGAGTCGCGCATGGTGCGGCTGATTTCAGTGGTCAGGCCGAGGTCGTGCAGCGAGAGCGTAGTCGGCGAACCGACCCTGACCCGCCTGTTCTTCTCCTCCAGGTCCATGGCCTTCCATTCGGGGCCTTCGTCCGCCGGGGCATAGGTGACGTACCCGCAGGTCGGGCAGACCTGCTCCCCCTTCTCGGTGTCCCCGATGAGGCGGTTCCCGCAGACTGGACAAGCCGTCCTGAATGCGTCGTCCTTCCTGGCGTTCCAGAGGCTCATCCTTCTCACTCGCTGATGAAGGCTGGGTCCCCAGCCTTCCCCGGCCTGTCGTCCACGACCGCAACCGAGGCGTATGGAGACTTCACCGGACCGATGAGCTCGATGACCTTACCCAGCTTCCTTTTCCTCTCGTCCAACAGGACCACCCCTGGTTTCACTTCTCTAGACAGGCGGACAATAAGCCGGCCACTCCTGGCTCTGTGAAGCAGGACTCCGACTTGTAACAAGAAATTTCGCAAGACGAGTCGCCACCTTTAAACCTTCGCACCCCGTCCGTCGTTTTTCGACATCTGCTGGGCTGGACTCTGCTTTCTTTGGGCCTTCCCCCTTACCAGCGAGAGCTCCTTTGCTATCTTGAGCACCAGGGCGTGTTTTGGTTTGGTCTTCCGCACGCTGACATACCCCGATTCCCTCAGAGCCGACAATGGGTAACGAGCCGCCTGGGGGGATGGCTGCAGGTTCAGCCTCCTGCAGGCCTCATCCAGCTCATCCAGCTTAGGGGCCTTGGTAGCTGAGCTGAGCGGGACCCTCCGCCCTTCTCTCCTCTTGAGCTCTGAATTGAAGTATTCCAGCCAGACTACGTATCTGTCGTATTCTTTCATTGCTTCTTCGTCAGCACCGCGTTCACCACCCCGTCGTCTGTGGGGCGGGAGGTGACTTTGGCCTCTCCTGCCTCTGTATCCACTACCGCACCCTTTGTAATTACCCCGCGCCTCTCGTAGTCCCTGTTGGCAGGGCTCGCCTTGACGCGGAGGATCTTCGCCTTCGTCGTCTTCCCCTTCCGGTCAGATACGTTGGCGACCTCTGCGTGGACCACGCCCGTGGAGACCCTCCCTCCCCTCCTCCTCGAGGGCCTGGCGGAAGCGGCCCCGACGAGCGGCTCGATTGCATAGCCGTCTCGCTCGGACGCCCTCCTCCCCCTTGACGCACGGCCTCTCCCTCCAGTCGGCTTCCGCTTCTTCAGGTTTTCAATGGAACGGGTCAGTTGAAAAGCGCCTTTCGAAACGCCCTCCTGTGCCAGATGTTAAGCGTTTTGTTATCAGAGGGCCAGGTTCCTGGTGTCGAGCTGCTTCTTCATCGACGGCAGGTCGGTGCTCAGCCCGAAGTATTCGGCGAAGCGGGGGGTGGTCGAGTAGGTCTTGCTCCTGCCCTCCCTCTGGCTCGATACGAACCCCACCTCTTCGAGCTCTTTGACGTGCAGGTAGGCAGTCGACGACCTGCGAAGGACGAGCTCGCCGGAGGAGATGGGCTGGAAGTACGCTATGAAAGAGAGCGTCCTCAGGGCCGCCCGAGAAAGCAGAGGCCTGGTGGCAAACCGCCTCGCGACCTGCGTGTATTCACCCTTCAGCTGCATCGCGAACCGCGGCCCGGGGTATTCCACGACCTCCACAGCCCGCATTGTCGAGTTGACCGACTTCGCAATCTCCTTCGCTATGGCTATGGCCTTCCGCTGGGAAGTGGTCCCGGCGACTCTGGCCAGCTGGTCCGCGTCCAGCGGTCTGCCGGCAGCGTAGAGGGCAGCCTCGACCCTTGCCATCATCTCCCGCGGAGGAAGCTCACTGTGCGATTCACTCAAGCTGTCCCACCGACACCACCAGCGCGTCTTGGTCCGTCTCCTCCTGCTCTATTATGACCTCGCCGCTGCTTGCCATGAAGAGGAGGAGGATGAAGACGCGGGCGGCGTCGACAGGGACAAGGCCCCTGACGAGGGAGGAAAGCAGAGTCTTGCCTGTCGCGCTCAGTCTCTCGACCAGTATCTTCCGGAACTCGGACAGGAGGGCCTGAAGTGAAATGACGTAGTCTTCGAGGTTGGGAGGAGGGAGCTCGGCCACTGTGATTGGGCTCTGGTCGGCCCCGCCCTGCTCGTCGGCGACGATCTGCTCCAGGATCCGGCCAAGCTCGTCAAACAGCTCGTCTACGTTCGTTGAGTAGATCTCGTACCTGTACGGCATGACTATTATCTGGGGAGGCCCGGACGTGTCGAGGAGCCGCTTCTGCGCCCTGAGGCGTTCGAACAGGAAGAGGGTCTCGACCTTCAGCCGATAGATTGTCGCAGAAGAAAGCGCAGCAGTCCCGGCAGCGCGCATGTCCACGAACTCGGACTGCATTATCGTCTGGAGGAAGAGGCCCAGTAGCTCGGAGAGGTTGATTTCCCACGGGCTCTTCCGTTTCGCGAGTGAAGGGTCGATCAGTATGTTGAGCGGCGGCCTGGAGAGGACAGAAGTGTCAGGCACTGGCTGCAGGGACCTCCGCTGGCTTGTAGTGCACGACCCTGGATATCCCTCCCGCTGAATACACGCCGTAGGTGATGTTGCTCTCGGCTACGAACATGTCCCTGAGGGTTATCGTGATTATCTGGGATGAGATGGACCTGTCTTTGAAGAACCGTGCCAGGCTTCCCGAGTTCACTGCGTCGAGGGCAGCGTCGATTTCGTCGAACATGTAGAACGGGTGCGACTGGACGGCCTGCATCGCAAGGATGAACGAAACCCCAGTGACAGCACGCTGCCCTCCGCTCAACTCGAGGGACTCGGAGACCCTGTTGTTGAAGCTGGCCATCAGCGAGACCCCTCCGGAGAAGATCTCGTCGGGGTTCTCAAGCTCGAGGGAGGCTTCGCTCCCGGTGAGCTTGTTGAAGATCGAGCCGAACTCGGAACTGACCCGCTCGAACGCGGCGAGGAAGACCGTCTTCTTTTCCGACTCGACGCTCTCGATGAACCAGATGATGGAGTTCCGCTCCTTCTCGAGCTCGTTGTGGCGGACCGAGAGGCTCTTGTAGCTCACGTACATCTCCGTGTACTGCCTGTCGGCGCTCCTGTTCACTGAGCTGGCGAGCTCCTGGTACTCGGCCTCCACCTGGGCGAGCATATCGTCACTGGCTTCGAACACCTCCAGCTCCTGGCTGTACCCGAGCATCCTCATGCTCCCTGCCGCTTCCTCGATCCTTTCTTCGGTGGAGGCGATCTGGCTGGTGAGCGCAAACAGCTCCTTCTGGCTCCCTGCGATCGACCTTGAGATCTGGTCTCTCTCGTCCCTCAGCCTCCTCACCTTCCCGTCGTACTCGTCTAGGACGGGCTGGCTACTCCGTGACGACTCGAGTATCTTCTGGATCTTCTGTTCGAGGGCGGCTCTCTGATCTGCGAGGTCCCTCGCACGCTTGGGCGCCTCTCTGAGGAACTCCTTGTTAGACCTCAGGTCCTCATTCGCGTTGGCAAGGTCTATCTCGTTCTCCTCGAGGGCGCGAAGGAGGACGTTCTCGAGACTCGCCTTCTCCCTCGAGAGGATGAGGTTTGCGTCTGAAATCCGGTTCCGCAGCGTGTCTATCTCGGACGAAAGCGACTGTTTCACGGCGTCGATTTCTGCCAGCATCGCGTCGAGTCCCAGGGCTTGGTTGTCGGAGAGGACCTGCTGCAGCGAGGCTGCTCCTTTGGAGAGGGCCTCTTTCTGCGCTGTGTAGGTCTTGAGCTTCGCTTCGAGCCTTTCTACCACCTTCGCCTGGCGCTGGTATTCCGTGCTCATGTTCCTGAAGATGCTCTTGTACCTGTTCGCCATCCTTGTTATCGTAGTGGCTTCAGCCCTGAAGCTGGTCGCCGAGACGATCTTCTTCACCCGCTCCTTCATCAGCGAGCGAGCGTCAGAGTCGAGGGTGTCGAGCTGGGACCTCCTCCTGTCGATAGCCCCCTTCAGTGCCCCCACTGCGTCTTCGACCTCGGCCATCCCCTCGAGATTCTCCAGCCCCTCCATGAGGTTCATGAGTATCTCCTGGTAGCCGTAGGTGAACGCCCTTCCTCCTGGCTCGAACGTCTCTCCGCTGACTGTCACTGCCCTTACCCCTTCAGATGCCAGGATGTACCCTATGGCTTCAGTGTCGACGAGGACCGAGTCCCCAGCCAAGAAGTTGACTAGCCCGGCGAACTCGTCTTCAGCTTTGATCACGTCAGACAGCGGGCCGATGACTCCGGCGGACTTCTCAACGGCCAAGGCCTTGCAGCTCTCGACCTCGCTGAGCGGTATGACCGAGAAGGCCTTCGCCTTCAGGCTCTTGGCTGCCTTGATGACCTGCGTCATGGAACGCAAGTCCTGCACGACGAAGGCCCCAGTCCACCTACCCATCACAGCGCTTACAGCCTTCGAGTAGGTCGGCGGGTACTTGATCAGCTGGCCCAGCCTCCCGACGTAGCCGGGGACCCCCCCGCTCTCGCAGAATTCTTGAAGTTTCAGCTGCCCGCTCCTCTCCCCTGCGAGACTTTCGGACATCTTCCTGAACGCCTCCTCCCGCGTGACTTCCCCGCTGGCCTTCGCCAGTATCTTGGACGCGCTCTCTATCGATGCCATCAGCTTCTCGCGGGTCTTCTCGACCCCAGAGAGGTCGGAGTCGATGGTGCCGAGCTCCTTGTTCGAACCCTCGTAGAGCTCGAACAGGTTCTTCGTGTTCGATTCCAGTTTTCCTAGGACCTCCGAGTATCCGTCCACCCTGACTTTCAGCTCCTCAAGCCTCTTCCTTTCGGCACTCAGGCTCGCAGTCACAGCGTTGATCAAGAGCTCTGTCCCGTTGAGCTTCTGGCCGATCTCGGAGAGCCTCACCTGGATGCGACCGGTCTGTCTTGCTTTCTTGTCGATCGTGTCCCTTAGCAGCTCCCCAGCGTTGAAGAAGTCCTTGAGGCGGGTGGCGAGCTCGACGTGCCGGGCGTCCATCCTCGCGACGTCGGCCGTGAGCTGCTTCACATTGGAGTTGCTCGTGTTCACCTCCTTCTGCTTCGCCGACACTACCTGCTTGAGCTGGGGAATCGTTTCCCCCTCGAGGTCGGCGACGTTGGACTCTGCGGTCTTGATGTCCCCTTCAATGCTGTCGAGCTCGTTCTTCACCTCGGCCAGCTGGAACTGCAGCTCGACGTGGCTCGCGCCTCCCCCTTGGATGACATCGACTATGAAGCGGGTCTTCTCGCTCTCGACCTCGCTTATCCGGTTCTCTATGCTGGAGAGGCGGGCGGTCGAATCTCCTATCCTGCTGCTCATCTCCTGTTCCTGCGCCCGGAGGGACGATATTCTGTCCCTCAGTTCCAAGATTCTGCGGGAGGTCCGGACAGCAGTCAAGTAGTTGATTTGGGATTCGAGGAGGTTGGACCGGATCAGGTCATTCCGCTGGGAGTCGAGGAGTTCGAGGGTGCTCTTCATCTCCCCTATCCTTGCCATCGCAACTTCGAGCCTCTGGTCTGCCTGGCTCAGCTGCCGTTGGGCCTCGGCCTTCCTCTCGTCGAATTTCGCAATCCCGACGACGTCCTCTATCACCCGCCTCTTCTCCTCGGGGGTCAGGTCGGCGACTCTGGTGGCTGCGCCCTGAGGGACGATGTTCAGCCCTCCCGGGGAAAGCCCCGCAAGGTCGAGGATCTCGGTGAGTCCTCCCCTGGTGGTCTTCTTTCCGTTCAGAAAGTAGACGTTGTCACCGTCGTCCTTCAACTCTCTTGTAACCGTTACGAGGTCAGAATCGATGGGGATCCTTCGGTCAGAATTGTCGAACTGGAGCGTGACCCTGCACGAGCTCGGCTTGTCCGCCTTCGTCGAATCTTCCCTTCTCGGGTCGTAGATGAGCCCGGTGAGCTTGCCAGTCCCTGCCCTCAGCTGCTTGGGGGAGTTCTCCCCGATCGCGAACATGATTGCGTCTGCAATGTTCGATTTGCCGCTGCCGTTGGGGCCGGTGATCACGGTGAACCCCCTTTCGAAGTTGACTACGACGGTCCGGGGACCAGAGGACTTGAACCCTCGCATCTCTAGCCGGCGGATGTACGTCACTGCGTCGCTTGCCCCTACAGAAGGAGAGCCATATCAACCAATATAAGCGCTGTGCTTGCAACCTGTAAAGTTGAGCATTTTCGCGGATAGGAGGAAGAAGGCTCTTTCCCTCGCAAAAGGGAGGCAGCTGGTCGCGACGACAGGGGCGAACATCTTCTGGCTCACGGATTTTTGGGGGGCAGGCGCCGCAATCGTACATGAGGACAGGACGACTGTGGTGACGAGTGTCTTCGAAGCGGACCGCGCACGGGAGCTTGGGAACGAAGTCGAGGTGGTCGCGGCTGGACGCTGGGCCGACATTCTAGGGGTTGTGGCCAGGCAAATGGAGAAGGGGGTCGCTCTGACGGACGATGACAGAAGCATGAGACGCTTCAAGCAGTTCAGGATGGAGCCGGCCCTCTTCCTCGAGGCGAGGCGGGTGAAGGACGAAGTGGAACTGGGCAGAATCAAGCGTGCTTCGCAGGGGCTCGATGCCATATTCGAGGCCCTTCCTGGGGTTCTGAAGCCTGGGAGGACGGAGTGGGAGGTCGCCGCTGAAGTGATGAAGCTGGCAACCCTGAACGGCCTCACCCCCTCCGGCTCGGACTCCGCCCTCAGCCCGACGATAATCGCTTCCGGAGAGAACGGGGCGCTTCCGCACTGCGAGCTGACAGACAGGAAGCTGAGGAAAGGGGACTTCGTAGTCGCAGACATCTTCTTCCGCTACAGAGGCTACAATTCAGACGCGACGAGGACCTTCGCTGTAGGGGGAGCGAGCGGAGAGATGAAGAGGAATTACCTGGTCGTACGCGAGGCTCAGGAGGACGCCCTTGAACTGATTAGGGAGGGGACCCTCTGCAAGGAAGTCAACGACAGAGCCGTCCGTACACTTCGAAAGCACGGGCTTGACAAGTATCTCAACCACAGCGTCGGGCACGGCGTTGGGATTGACATACACGAGCTCCCCAGAATCAGCAAGGACAGCGAGTCGAGGCTGGTAAGGAACGACGTCGTAACGGACGAGCCCGGGGTCTACCTCCCGGGGAAGTACGGGGTCAGGATTGAAGACACAGTGAAAACGGGGAGCAAACCAGTCGTGATGACCCGTTATACCAAGGACCTCGTCACTGCCTGACCGGAGTTCCCGTCTCAGAAGGGCGCCGCCTTCACAGTACCGACTTCGAAGACGTCCACTCGAGGCCTCGAAGGGGACGCCGCCAGCTCTGTCACCACCTTCTCGACCTTGCTCTCATCCACGACCGCATGTATTGCGTAGCCAATCATGTTCTGACTGGCGTGCCGGGCGCCTGCTCCCTTCGCAATCAGGATCAGCCGTCGCACTGTTGCGCTTTCGAGTCCTAGCGCGCCCGAGAACAGCTCCCCTGCCTTCCCGAGCTCCTCCAGAGAGGGGGAGGCCAACACCTGCCGCAGGGCAGCATCACCCAGCGAGACGATCCTCCGCCGGGTTGCGGGGGAAGACAAAGCTTCCCGCTTATCGTACGGTGCGAGGGACGCAGTCACGAGCCTTGTCCCGCTTGGCACCTTTACGTTCAGGAACTTTGCCACCCCCGGGATTCCGGGGGTCGTGATTGCTCCTGCGCCTGTCGCTTCGTAGGTCACGGAAACGGTGCCGAGGCCTGTCTGTTCCATTATTTCGGCGCGGTGCGCGTACCCAGCGAGTTCAGTCTTGGGAGCCCTCAAACGGATAGCCGCCGCTGTCGCCAAGACGGCCGATAAGGCAGATGCTGCGCTCGCCCCGAAGCCGAAGCCGATCGGAACGTCGACCCATTGGTTGACTTCCAGGCGGCGGAACCTGACCTTATGTCTGCCGAGGAGCAGGGCAAGCGCCCGGCGGGTCGTCCGCGCGTCGTACCCAGGGTCCCCGTTCACCACGGTGACGATTTCGCCGCCACCATCAGAACTGTCTATGGTCACCCTCGAGACTACCCCCTTTGACAGGACGTATCCACCGCCGGTCGCGCCAGTTGGTGATGCCCTGTGAGAATCGGATGAGGCATAGCTTATGCTGAAGAAGTTCGTTATTGCAGCTGGCGCGAAGGCGACTGCGGAGCTAGGCATTGGGCTCTTTCGCTTGAAGCCGAGTCCCAGCGATCATGCTCGCCAGTGGGGCGAAGACCAAGACCACTGCCGAAGCCAATGGAACGTAAAGGTCCAAGCCCGCCCAAATCCCAGTCGTCGAATAGAAGCCAACTAGGAACACTACCCCCAGTGCGACAAAGAGGGCACCGAAGGCGAGCGAGACCATCGTTTCTCGAGAAGACGGAGCGCCGACCCAAGTAGGCTCGTACCTGATTATCTGCGACCTGCCGAAGAGAGGCCTCACAGACCGCACGAGAATTGGAACGCCTATCAGGATCGCAGGAATCGAAGTCATGTTCCAAAACACGGTGAACCCGAGAATAGCACTTGCAACGCTGAAGTGAGAGAGCCCAGCAGCAGGGCCGAATACGTACGCACCGAACAGGACAACCGAGGTGGCAGCGATCAGATTCCCGAGAGTCACGAAGGAAACGGTCGCTGCGACGAAGCCGGACCAAGTCCGATACTTCTTCACGAACCACCCGAAGAGCAGGAAAGCGACGAAATTTGCAGGTACACCAGCTATCAGGCTCAGGGGCGCATTGGTCGCCCCCGCTGGTGTCAGGAAAAGAACGTCTCCGGCGAAGGTTCCAATCCCTGCACCGATTGCAGCTGGGAGTGTTTCAGAGACAAGGGCGAAGAATGCTGGAAGGAAGATTCCGATTAGGAGCTGCCCGACCAACCACGGAGTGGGAATGTATGCCGTCAATCCCTTGCCGAGCACGTACAACACGGCCGTGACCGCTATTATGCTAACACGTGTAGAAACACTGGCCGGGCCCGCACCCGGAGCGGATGCCAACGTTTGCACTCGTTCCGTCTCAATATATCAATATGCCCTCTAAAAACTCTATGCGACTATAGGGGGTCGGAGTGTACGCCACAGTGCCCCCGTGCTCACCCGACCTTAATTACTCGGCGTAAGGAGCGAGACCTGAGCCAATGCTGAAGTCGCAGCTCAGGTCCGTCTTGGAGTCAAAGGTCTTTCTCGGTCTAGTTGTTTTCGCGTTCGTGGCCGGACTGCCCCCGTTCGATGACCTGACAGAGGTGGACCTCACGCTCCACATGCTGCAGCATGTCCTGATGGTGCTCGCTGGAATTCTGATCGCGTACCCCATATTCAGCAGGCGAGGTGCAGGGGAAACAGGAAGGCCTGCCGCATGGACATCGCTTTTCGCCGCAGGCGGGCTGATAGTCTTCTGGCACCTGCCCATCCCATGGGACGCGGCTGTGCTGAACCCCGCTGTGCACGTGGTGGAGCACGTTTCCTTCCTCGGGGTCGGCCTGCTCATCGGGTCATGGATCCGGCTGCTTTCAGATTCGGCGAAGATCGGCGCGCTCATGGCTGCGTTCTTCGGCCACATGTTCTATGCTGCGGCGCTCATACTCCCGTGGGGAGGGCAGGTCTATTCGCTGTATAGCATTCAAGACCAGAACATTGCGGGCTGGGCTCTGCTGCTCACGGGTCCTTCTCTGATCGTAGGGGTGGCGTATCTTGTCGCCCGGAATCCCTCATGGCTGGGGGGCTTCTCCGGGAGCGCGCATAGGCCCGAAAGGAGGAAGACGTTCATCGACGAGCTGAAGGTGCCGAAGTGGGTCGTGCCGGCGATTTCCGTGTTTCTTGTCGTGGGCCTGGTGGGTTACTTCGGGTACGTAACCGCGGCATTGGTTGGACAGCATTCCGGGGGGTCTCAGAGCGGCGCGACTGTATACATCGAGGAAACCCCAGTCACGTGGCAGTACTCCCCCGCTCAGCTCCGGGTGGTCCTCGGAGTGAACAGCACTGTGACTTGGGTCAGCCACTCGATATCCTACGACACAGTCACGTCTAGGTCAGGGACGTTCGACTCCGGACCGATTGCGCCAGGACAGAGCTTCACGCTCACCTTCAGAAGCCCCGGGACCTACGACTACTATTGCCTCTATCATCCTTGGATGACTGGGACTGTGGTAGTCCTGCCGGGACCGGCCTAGGTCATAGGCGTTACAACGTCACAGTGGAGGCCGACCGATTGGCAAGACGGGCGCTTCGAAAATCAGACCGCTCGTGGTCAGGTGGTGCCAGATGGTCCAATCGGGTTCTGGCTGTTCCTATGGCACGAGATAGAGACGCAGGACGGACTCGTAGTGGAATGCGATGGTCAGTAGACTGCCACAAACCCCTGGGTGATGTTGAGCCAGGTCTGTCCGCTGGACTGGTTCGTGAAGACGAACGCAGCCGAGTAGGTGCCCGCAGTGAGGTTGGCTTCCACGAGGGCTTGCCTGACGTTCCCGGTCGAATAGACTGAGGGAGGCACGCCCAGGCATCCGCCGCTGGCGGGAAATGATTGTGACCCGTTGATTATGTAGAACGCAGCACTCCCGTTCGTCACAAAGGAGCCCATGACCGTGGCGGGCCCTTGCAGAGTGAATCGGGAGTAGGTGCAGCTGCCGTACGCATAGGAGGCGTCTTGCCCCATTCTATAGGGGAGGTTCAGGGAGGTGGCCGGGAAGATCGTGGGGAGGAAGGCATAGGTTGCAAGCGAGACGACCGCCACGCCTGCCAGGACTGCAAGGACGAGTCTTAGAACCAAGTCGGGTCCTCCAGTGGAAATAATGTAGGATCGCTGGATATATTAGACCTTAGGCGTAATTGTCACTTGGACTGCTCATTTGGCTACTGGAGAAGAAACGTGCTAATCGTTCAGCACGTCGTCGCGGTCATAAACTGGGATTTTAACACCGGCATTGCATTGGAATAATTACGCCGAAGGTCTATTGTTTCCTGACTGGGGTCAGGGTTCGAGCGTTGATAGACCGTTCCGCATGCTAGTCAGACGAGGATTCTGGCTGCCCCGACTTCCAACTACTCAGGAAGAACAAGCCCGTAGGCCACTTCGTCTATGTCCGCGTTCTCGGCCACGAAGATGTGCCTAGTCTGCGTGAACTCGAGCATCCCTTCAAGGCCAAGCTCTCTCCCTATCCCGCTGCGCTTGAAGCCGCCTCTTGGAGCCGCGGCCGACAGGAGATGATACTCGTTCACCCACACGGTCCCTGCCTCTATCCTTCCAGCGACCTTCTTCGCCTTCTCGGCATCCTTCGACCACACTCCAGCCGCGAGGCCATACTCGGAGTCGTTCGCAAGCCCTACAGCCTCATCTTCGGTGTCAAAGTCCAGAGCCACGAGGACAGGCCCAAAAATCTCCTCCCTACCAACTGGCATGTCGTTGGACACTCCGGTCAGAAGAGTCGGGGCGAAGTAGATGCCGCCGGGCGGTACTGCATCCGAGATCTGCTTCTGATAGTACACGTTCGCGCCCTGCTCGATGCCCCCTTCTACCATAGTCTCAATCTTTGTCCTCTGCTCGGCGGTGGTTATCGCGCTGATGTCCGTCTGCATGTCTAACGGGTTTCCCGCCCTCATCTTCTCCAGGCTCGCTTTCAGCTTCGCGAGGAAGCTGTCACGAATCGAAGACTGCACGATCAGCCTGCTCCCAGATTCGCATAATTGACCAGAGTTCAGGTAGATTCCGAAGAGCACTCCTTTCACTGCCTTCTCCAAATCAGCGTCCTCGAACACGATGTTGGGGGACTTGCCGCCGAGCTCGAGTGTGAACTTCTTCACCCCCACGGAACTTGACAGCAACCGCTCGCCGGTTGCCGTCGAACCCGTGAAGCTGATCATGTTGACCTTCGGGCTGGTCACGAGAGTCTGCCCCACAGTCGCGCCATGCCCCGTGAGTATGTTCACTACACCGTCCGGAAACCCGACCTCCTTGACGTCCCTGCCCAACTCGAGTGCTGTCAGCGGCGTGTGATGAGAGGGTTTGAGGACAATCGTGTTGCCGGCGAGGATAGCGGGGGCGAACTTCCATACGGCCATGAGGAATGGGACGTTCCAGGGCGCGATCGCTCCGACTATGCCGATGGGGGCGTACTGTACGATGCCTCTGGTGCCGGGGAATTCGGGATGGCTGATCTCCCTGGATGACGGGAAATCTTGTGTGGATGCGAAGTAGCTGATGTGTTCGATCCCGAGCGGGACGTCCATGAGAGTACTCTGCCTGATGGTCTTTCCAGTATTCGCCGACTCCAGGAATGAATACTCCGCTGACCTCGATTGAACCCGCTCAGCCAGTTTCATCAGGAGGCGCTGCCTTTCGTGGAGACCAGTCCTGGACCATCCGTCGAAGGCTTCGGCAGCGGCGTCGATCGCCTCTCTGGTCTTGCCGGGGTCTGCGAACACCACCGTCGCAATTGCTGTACCGTCTGCCGGACTCTTCAGCGCTACCTCTTCGCCTTCGAAATCCTCACGACCGGCTATGAAGTTCCCGTAACGTCCGCCCATGTGTCATGTACCCCCGTACGCCTTCATGAAAAGATTCCTGAGGTCGGTGGAGTTTGAGTCCTTCGGGTTCGTGACCATCCCGGTGGACTCGGATGCGAGAGTAACGAGGTCGTCCAAGCTCGAAAGATACTCCTTCTCGCCGATTCCTGCTTCCTTGACAGTCCGAACCTGGCCTATCGCTTTGAGCATGTTCCTGAGCGAACCAGGAAGTCTTTCCGCTCTGTATCTGTCAGGGACGAGGCGGTTCAGTCTGTCGTACCTCTCAGGGCAGGCATCGTAGTTGAATTCAGCGACGTAGGGCAGGAAGAGGCCCACTGCCTTGCCGTGCGGGACTTTGAAGAGGGCACCAAGGGAATGACCCATAGCGTGCACGAGGCCAATCTGTGAGTTCGAAAAGGCGAGGCCGGCCATCGAAGCACCCACGTGCACCAGGTTCCGATACTTCAAGTCTCGCGGGTCCTTGATGACCCCCTCGATGTTGCCGAGGACCAACTCGAGTGCCTTCTCGGCCATGGCGTCAGAAAAAGGGTTGTGCCAGGTGCTCCCGTACGCTTCCACTGCGTGCGCGATCGCATCGGATGCCGTGTTCCTGGTCTGCTCGAGCGGGAGGGATACGACCAGCGAAGGGTCCAGCACGGCATAGTCCGGCAGAATCTCGGGCGAGGCGAGCTCGTGCTTCCTCTTCTCGCTCTCCTCTGAGAGGACCGCCGCCCATGTGCACTCGGAACCGGTGCCGCTTGTGGTGGGAATGGCAATGAGCCTGCTCTTCTTCCTCAACCCGAGCGGGACCAATGGCGTGATGTCGTAGACTGTGAGGTCAGGGCGCTCGTAGAGGAAGAACAGTATCTTGGCAGTGTCCATGGCCGAACCTCCCCCCACAGCCAAGAACCAGTCCGGGGCGAACTCGCTGATGCGCACCGAGTGGGTCGTCATTTCCGACAGGGGGGGTTCTTCCGAGACGTCCCCGACGATGATCGATTCGGCACCCTTCGGAAGGGCCCGGCGTACCCGCTCAGGTATGTCTGTCCCCATCAGCTTGCGGTCGGTTATTATCGCGGCCCTCTTGACGTCAAGAGAGGCGAGGAAAGAAAGAGAATCCTCCCCAAAGACTATCTCTGGAGACCTGAAGTACCACATTCCTCGCACTCAGAACTCGGATTGGACCAGGGCCGCAGTGCTCACCATCTCCTTCGCGGCCTTCGTGAACCTCATTATCTTCATCATGGAACCCTGAAGCTTGAACTTCCCGGTCAGTATCCCCTGTATCGGGTCGATTTCCTTATTGATGAGCCTCCGCCAATTCCCGAAGGGACCGCTGTACTTGTATTCCGGCTGAGGCAGCTCCGACTCTACGAACGAGAACTTGGCGTCCCTGCACTTACCGTGATAGAGGTCGAGGTAGATGTAGGCTTCCCTGTCGAATGATTCGTCTTTCTGCACTACGAAGGTCAATGCGCCTTCCCAGTTCTTGGCCGCGTCAGCGTAATTTGCGTTTGAGTTGAGCTTCTCTACGTACTCTTTGACCCACTCGTCGCTGGGAAACTTTGCCAAATTCGACCGTTTGTTGAGAAACCAACCATTAGAAAAGGATAATGGGAGAAGGCGAAAGGCGATGGTGACGCGCCCGAGGTGCGATTCCTTCGATCGCCGTGCATCTGCCCTCCGGGATTCGAGGACGATTGACGACCGTCATCATGCTCGTCACACCCCACGTTTCATCCCCTCATACGGACATTTCCTTCCGAAGCTTCACGAGCAGATAGCGGAGAGTCTTCTGTTCGTCCGTAGTGAACGCGCGAAGGGCTCTTTGCATCGACGCGCTGTACCTAGCTGCTACCCTCTCTTGCACTGCCCTCCCCTCGGCGGTGAGTTCTATGATGTTGGTCCTCCTGTCTACCGGACCCGCCGTCCGCCTGATTAGTCCCTTGGACTCAAGCCTGTCTACTATCCCGGTGACATTGGCGGGTGTAACCAGCATCTCGTCGCTTATCCCCTTCATCGGCATCGGGCCATTCTTCGCAATCACCCTCAACGCGTAGAACTGAGGCTGCGTTAGCCCTTCCTCGGCGAGCATTGCTGAGATGCTGCGCTGCATCGTCTTGTACGTTGCTATGATTGTGTTGTATGTACCGTTGGGTTGCTCAGCTAGCTCTGCTTGTTTGGGCACGGATTGTTCGTAATTAGTCAAAGCATAAATAGTTAATGCCTAACCGCCCCGCAATCATTTGAATGCGGCCAGCATCGGTTCTGAAATGA
>CAYYYU010000006.1:0-13734 GCA_964476175.1 uncultured Nitrosopumilales archaeon | reverse complement strand
GCAGAGGCTATCTCTTCGTCGGTGGTGTTCTCGTTGTTCAGGAGCGCCCTCGCCACCCTCTCGTAGTCGGGCCCGCCAATCAGCCCGGCTACCTTTACAAACGTGTCCTCATATTCGATTTTCAATTTTCTACAACCCTCTTGCCCCGGGCCGTCGGCAAGATTCTGAGCTTGCTTTTTTGAAACGTCCTCTTAAGCTCTTCCCCGCTTTGGATTTCATGTAATGCGATCGCCAGGGCTGCGACCTCCGAATGCGGCTGCGAAGTGACCGCGACGTTGTAGTCCGCTTCATGGTACACCTTCCCCGGCACCTTGGGGCCCCCCACCACGACCAGGATCTTGTCGAGCCCCCGCAGTTTGGGGGTCACTTCCTGTATCGGGAGCCCGTACATGGTGAGGTGGACTACGCTCCTCCCTTCCTTCTTTGCGTCCTGTATCGTCTTCCGCCAGGACACCCCCAGGACCGCCTTGAAGTCCCCTCCCCAGGTCCTGTTGACCTCCTCCAGGGTCGCCGTCACGTCCTTCTCCGCGTCCTCGAGATAGATCGCCTCCGCCCCGAGCGCTCTGGAGACAAGGCACAGATGAGTTAGCGTCCGGTCGTCCCTCACGTACCTCTGGCCGATCCTCAGGACCGTGATGCTCCTTTCCACAGCTCCAGACCTGAGCCCGCCCGGGCTTGAGCCACTAGATGAACGATTACCGCGGGAACCTTCAGAACCCGGCCTCGACCATCATGGCCAGTGTGATCAGGAGGAGGACGATCCCTGCCATCGAGCCTTGCCTTGCCCTCTTGGCATTGGCCATCATCTCTGGCGGAGGTCCCTGCTGCTTCCCTTCCAACGCCTCCGCCGCTGCCTTGCTCACCTTCCGGAACGCAGGCACCGTGACTGTGAAAGCCACTATCGCCGTGACGAGCGCCAGGGCGATCCCGACCGACACTTCCTCCTGTGTCGTCGAGAACTAGGACGAGTCCCCGTTGGACACCGCATAGAGGAGGAGAAGACCGAAGAGAAGAGTCGAGCCGATGGAAGCCTGGAGGAAACGGCTCAGGTTTGGCACCACCGTGGAGTCGAACTCCAGGGCGGCTCCCTGAGACATCTTCCTGAGATTGGGGCCGAGCGCGAAGGCGGTGAACATCACTCCTCCCAGCCAACCCATCGCCCCGAGGGGGTGGCCAAACGCGAATATCTGGGTGACTACCTCCGGAACCACGGTCGGAAGGATTGGCCGAGTCCGTACTTAAGACCGGGCGGGCCCATCTCTTTTATCTCCGATTCCTTGGCCGAGCCAGGCCTTGGACCCGCCAAATGAGAGCCGAACCCTCGCGCTCATGGTCGACTACCTCTTCGGGAGGGGGGTGAGCAAGGCTTTGCCGAAGGAGGGCTTCAGGCTCTACCGCTCGCGCAGGTCAGGACGGGTGAAATCTGTCCACTTGGACGGGAAGCTCTTCGCGACAATCAAGCCTAACGGGGCCATGGCCCTTTCGATGGAGGGGGCGGCCGCGCTCTCCAAGAGCCCCAGGTTCAGGGCGAACTGCGTCCAGGTCTCGGACGAGGTAGCGGGGTTCGTGAAGGGGGGCAAGTCTGTCTTCTGCAAGTTCGTGAAGTGGGCAGGGAAGAACGTGTACCCGAAGAGCGAGGTCGCGATAATAGACGGCAAGGGGAAGATCATCGGGGTGGGGATGGCGGTGCTGAATGGCTCTGTCATGGGACAGTTTAAGTCGGGGGTGGCCGTGAAGGTAAGAGCAGGCGTCAAGAAATGAAGATGGACAACAGGAACACCCGCAGGATGATGGACAGGCTCGGCATCAACATGAAGGAGATACCGAACGTGCAGGAGGTCGTGATCAGGACCTCAGACAAGGAGATGCATATAACGAACGCCTCGGTATCCGAAGTGAACGCCCAGGGCCAGCGGGTCTTCCAGGTCATGGGAGACGTGGAAGAGGCGGAGGTCGAGAAGAAGACGTTCAGCGAGGAGGACATCCTCCTCGTGCAGCAGCAGACGGGCGTTTCGAAGGAGCGCGCGGCAGCAGCCCTGGAGGAGTCGGACGGGGAGGTCGCCAGGGCAATCTTGAAGCTTACCTCCTAGGCTTGGTTGGGGAGCTTCGCTCCTGTTCTGATGCCTAGTTTGATAAACCCCCTCGACTCTAACCGTTTGGACAGCTGGGCGTTGCAAAGCAGAAGAGGGATATCGGCGGCCGCCGCGCTCGCGGCGGTGATCATAGTCACGGCTGGCGTCACCGCGGCCTACCTGTACCCGACTTTGGCGGGTGGGAAGGCGGTTGGGGACGGTAGCTCGACCACGACCATTACCAGCACGACGACGTTTCCGACGACCACCAGCTCGTTTCCGACTTCCTATTCGACCACGACATTCTTCAGCAGTTCCAACACGACCTTGTATCCTTTCACCACCGCGGTCTCAACCGCAGGGGGCTGGCAGACCGGGACAGTAGCCAACATGACCTTGTATTACTACAAGGTCCTACCTTTGGTCAAGGTCGCCTACAACTATTCGCTTTACATTTCCCAGACTGGCGCGAGCCCCGTCCTGATCTCAGCCATCGTTGGGCTGTACGGGCCCATGATCATGAGAGGGAACTGGACGACAGGGTACAGCTTCTCGTTCCCCTATCGGAGCGTGCTGAACGTGCCAGACAAGACGAATGGAATTCGTCAGTCCTGACAACACTGGTGTTGAGCCGGCGGCTGCCGCAAAAGCCTTAAGGTAATCACCCCCGTCAAATCGAGGGGAAATGTCATGCCAAGTGTTGAGCGCAACATACTGATAGCGACGCCACCGGAGAACGTGTGGAGAATCCTGTCCGATGTGGGCTATATGCCTAAGATCTTTCCTGACGTTGTCTCGACGCGGGCGGACCCGGAAGGCCCGGTTGCCGTCGGTCAGAAGATCAAGATCTTGGGCAAGATGGCAGGCATGACGATGGAGATGTCTGCTGAGGTCGAGCAGGTCGAGCCCAACAGGAAGCTCGTCGTACGAGCTCTTCCCGGCGGCCCCGTAAAGGGGTATCTCAATACCTTGACCCTGGAACCCACGAAGAAAGGAGGGACAAAGGTCAGTTCCATGGCCCAGTACGAGCTGGCGTCAGGCTACCTCGGAAAGCTGGTCGGCACAGCCGTCGCGGGCAGGATTGCAAGAAAGAACGCCGCAGAGAGCCTGAAGAATCTCAAGGAACTTGCTGAGCTAAAGGAGATGCCAGGCCCGGCCGCTAAAGGTTCTCCCTAGGCCGTGTCTGGCGAGTCTCCGTCACCGACCGAGGCTTCCTGCGATTCGACCTGGCGAAGGGAGACCGAGCCGTGCCGAAGGAGCGGGGAGCCCCCGAATTCACGCATCGGGTAGCTTGCTCGCTTCTGCGATCCTGCCCTCTATCTCCTTGAGCCTCTTCTCCAGGAATCTCTTCTCGTCTTCAAGGGATTCCCGTCTGTCCTCGGGGCCAGGCTCTTCATAGTACCGCTCCCTGGGCCCGTAATACCTTGGGTAGTGGTGCCATCCGTGGCAGCCCCAGTCGTCGTAGCAGTGCCAGCACATTGTTCTTCACCTCTTGACACCGCTAGAAAAGAACCTGAACTTAATCTCCGGAGTCGTTTCTCATGGGTGGGAATCGGTTGATATGATTAATAATATATCAATTGTTACAACTGATGATGTAGGGTTGTACGGGCACGGACCAGGACATCACCACGGGCACCACGGAGGTTTCGGACCACCGGGCATGGGGGTGGGGCTCGGCTTTGGCGTCAAGCGGGGGGAGTTCAGATTCCTCATCCTGATGTCTTTGAGCGGGAAGCCGATGCACGGCTACGCTCTAATTCAAGAAATCGGGGAGACCTATCAGCGGCCGGTCAGCGCAGGGCTGGTCTATCCGACGCTTCAGGAACTGGAGGACATGGGACTCGTGGCCTCCGAGGAGAAAGAGGGCAAGAAAATCTACTCGATAACTACAGCCGGCCGGAATCACCTCAAGGAGAACGGGGACGTGGTCAGCAGGCTCAGGGCGGGCCAGGAATACGCGGGGAGGATGGGCGAATTCACCTTCATGAGGGACATCCGAGACATACAGGAGATGCTGATGACGAACGCAGAATACGTCAGCAAAGAGAAGATGAAGGAAATCCAGGAGATAACTAACGAGGCCAAGAGGAAGATAGCGGGGATAGTATTCAGCTGATTTGGTGGGCCCGGGAACGCCTTGCAGCTCTCGAACGCTAATAAGCTAGGGCCGGCAGGCGCCAGTAGGCAGGCATGTACCAGGTTGCGCTGAAGCTAGACCACGACCTCCCCTTCTCCAATCTGTCGAAGGCGTATCCACGGGTGAACATATCGCGCTGGTGCAACAGGGAAGTCGACATACTCGAGGCCGAGTCCAGGGGAACAAGCATCGACGATTTCGAAGCCGGCCTGAAGGAGGTCGTCAAGAAGCTCGCGGCTAGTCTGATTCACGTCCACAGATACTCGAAGAACGCCCTTGAGGCTGTGATCAAGTGTAGATGTGCCGGAAGCAACTCCTCAATCGCGATAGTCGAGGCATCGAACTGCATACCGATAATGCCGGTGACATACGAGGGGGGCTTCGAGCATGTAAAGCTGTTCGCATTCACCAAGGACGACCAGAAGGCCGCCATCGACAACCTGGGCACCGTCTCAAAGGTGACCGTGGAGCAAAGGGGTCAGCTTGAGCGTCATTCGGCTCGGCCCGCCATGACGGTCTCCATGGACGACTTCTTGGACACTCTGACTGCCAAGCAGCTGCTCGCGCTGGTCGAGGCGATCGACATGGGATACTATGCCATGCCGAAGAAGGCTACCATCGACGAGATAGCCTCAAGGGTGAAGATGCCGAGATCCACATTCGAGGAGCACCTTAGGAAGGCGGAGATTAAGGTCATGCGGAACATGCGCCCGTATGCGCGGCTGGCGTACCTGTCAAACAGGAATCCGTGAAGCTACCAACCATTGTCCAAAAATACGGGCAGGTCGGTTCAGCCTCTGATTGCCGAACTGACCTTCTGTGCCACATCGGGAGGAATCGTCTGCATGTTGTGCGTTACCTTCGCGTGGACCGACGCCAACTGCATGACCTCATCCCTCGATGAGGCGCCCTTCAGTTCGAAGCCGCACTCCATGCCGATGTCCTTGCACTTGAATTCGTAGCCAGTCAATTTCTCAGCCATGGATGTTCCGGACTCCGATAAGAAGCTTCAGCCGGTGCTTGCCGGCCACGACTTCCGCGCACGAAGCTGACGGCCCATGCCGGCACAATTCTTTTTCCCCCAGATTAGACTCTCGATTCTGAGAGAGAATCGAGATGTTCGACCTGAGCACCATCCTGAACCCGCCCCAAGGCCTGACCCTTTCCATCATACTCTTGATTTCGTTCGTACTCGGCCTGTTCCACGGTGCGACGCCTGACGAGCACACATGGCCAATAACATTCAGCTACTCCGTTGGGAGCTACAGCACCGAGGGATGAAAGCAGGCTTCGCGTTTTCTGCCGGCTTCATCGCTCAGAGGGCGTTCCTCACGACTCTTGGTTTCCTCGGCTTGGCGGCAATCTACAGAACGTACAACCTCGACGGACCGGTCTACGTCCTCGTCGGGGTGGCGATGTTCGTGGCGGGCTCCTATGTCCTGAAAGGGAGATACCTCCACCTCCCGTTCGATTCCCTCCTGCATAGCCTCGTGCACGGCTGGAGGGGCCATCCCCTTCTGAGCTGGGGGCACCATACCGGAGCCGCGGAAAGAATCCCGCCCCACGAGGGGCATCTGCACAGCGTCTCTCTGCGCATGGCCACGACGCACGGGCTGATAGCCGGGTTCGGGTTCGGCGCCTACGCGACCATCATAACTTTCATCCTCTCACCGCAGGTCCCGGCCCTGATCTACGCCCCGCTTCCCGGCCTCTTCTTCGGCCTTGGGACCATGGTGATGCAGGTGATTTTTGGCGCTGCCTTCGCGCGCTTCGCCAAGGTGAAGAAACTGACCGAAGACGACGTCTGCTACCTCGGCAGGTACACTGCCGGGAGGACCCTCTACCATGACGGACTTCTATTTGCGGTAGTCGGCCTTTTCATCGCCTTCTTCCCTTCGCTCAGGAACTTTGCAATAAGCACCGGCAACCCGATTCCAAACCTTGACGCCGTAGGCGTGGCGACAGGCCTGGTCCTTGCAGTGGTGGGATTGATCGGAATAGGCAGCATGGTGAAAGGTATGGGGGCACTGAAGAGAATCAACAGCGGAGAGTACTGCAAGAAATAACTGGTGCGTCGACGTGCCCTCTCACAGCGTCAAAGGGATGGCAAACCCGAAGACCGAGGCCGTTTCTACAGAGAGAATCAGAAAGACGTTCGACCGTTACGCAAAGGAGTTCGACCGGTGGTTCACTCGAAACGGGAAGCTGTACGCTTCTGAACTTGACGCACTCAGGGCGGCGGAACCCACGGGGCTCTCCCTGGATGTGGGAATCGGATCCGGCGTCTTCGCCTCCAAACTGAAAGTTTCCATTGGAGTCGACACTTCGCGGGAACTTCTGAGAATCAGCAAAAGGCGAGGCCTTGAAGTGATGCTCGCGGACGCACGTGAGCTTCCGTTCAGGACCGGCGCCTTCGACACGGTGGTCTCATCGTTCACAATCTGCTTTGTGGACGACATAAATTCGATGCTCATGGAGTCGCGGCGTGTTCTCAAGGACCAGGGCAGATTCATTGTTGGCGAAATCACGTTAGACTCGGCTTGGGGAAGATTCTACTCAGGCGAGGGAAGAAGAGGGCACCGCTTCTATGGAAAGGCGAGATTCCTGACCTTCGAAAGGACTCTGCTCCTGCTTGCTAAGGCTGGACTCGAAGCCGAGAAGGTGTTTGGCACAATCGACTTCGGCCCCCGGGACGAGCCGAGATCTCAGAGTCCAGTGGAGTTGTCCAGCAGGCGTGTCAGGGACGTTGGCCGCTACGGATTCGTCTGCATCGTGGCGAGGCCCGCCAAAACATCTGCCCTGGCACGTACTGCCAGCAGCCGCCGGTAGAATCCTTTTGTTCCAGCCCCCCTTCTGTCTCGCCATGCCTACGTATCTAGTCGAGCACAGGTGGGAAAAAAGGCGATCCGAAGAAGCGAAATCGCTCGTCTCTAAAATCGTTGATATGGCTGCTTCAGAAAAGCTCCCCAGCGGATACCAGCTACTGAGCGTGGTCCTCAACAAGGACGACAGGTGCGCCGAGTGCGTCTGGGAAGCACCTGGCAAGTCCGAGCTTGAAAATCTCGTCGACTCGATGAAGCCACCGACGATGCACACCCTGAGCGAGGCTCAGGTTGTGTACGGCCTAGAAAGGGTCCCGGCAAGGGTCGCCTGATCCTCGATTTTTCATGGTGAGAGTGCCTTGGATTTCTTCGACAAAGAGACGAAGGACGAAGTAACGCGATTCCTCGCCGAAAAGGTCCCCGATGGGGGGACCGCCAGGCTGTTGACCTTCGGGACGAAGGACAAATCGAATTGTCAGTACTGTGACGAGGTCAAGCAGCTGTCCGATGAGCTCGCCGGCATCTCTGGCGGGAGGGTGCTTGCCGAGCACTACGTCATCGAAGAGGCACAAGAGCTCGCCGAAAGACTGAAGGTGAAGAGGGCCCCCGCCACGGTCGTCACTGACGCCAGGGGGGAGTTGTCCATGAAATTCTACGGAATCCCTTCCGGCCACGAGTTCGGGGCCCTGCTCGAGGACCTGGCCGATGCGGCAGGGGGAGACATCCCCGAGCTCAGCGCCGAAACGGTCCAGTTCCTGCAGAAGCTAGAGAGGCCGGTCCACCTCCAGGTCTTCGTCACCCCCTCGTGCCCATACTGCCCGAGGGCCGTCAGGATGGCCCACCAGTTCTCGAGGGTCAATCCGAAGATGATAGACGCTGAAATGATCGAGTCCATGGAGTTTCCTGAGCTCTCGGAGAAGTACTCGGTCATGGCTGTGCCGAAGGTCGTGATCAACGAAGAGATGGACTTCGAGGGGGCCCTCCCGGAGAAGGTCTTCCTCTTCAAGGTCAAGGAGGCCCTCAGGGAGAGGACTCCTCGTGACCTTCAAGAGGAGACGGTTGTCCAACTGGGCCAGACCGGAGGGCTGGACGCCCTGGGCGGGAAGGCAGTGGATCTGACGGACTCGGATTTCTCCACCTCAGTGGCGAAGTATTCTCTGATGCTGGTTGATTTCTGGGCGCCCTGGTGCATGCCCTGCAAGATGGTCTCGCCAGCGGTCGACCAGCTCGCCGAACAGTATGCTGGGAGGGTCGCCTTCGGCAGAGTGAACGTGGATGAGAACCCTGAGACAGCGAACAAGTTCGGGATACAGAGCATCCCCACCCTCGTGCTTTTCCGGCAGGGCAGGTCAATCGACCAGCTGATCGGTGCCTACCCGAAGAACATAATCGACTCGCGGATCAAGACATACTTGGGGAACGACGCCCGCCAACGGAAGGGGTAAATCGGGTGGGTCAAGGTGCCTAGTCTCATGCGGGTGAGCACACCGACGGGCGAAGCAGGGGAGTGAACCGGCCTTGGCAGAACCCGAGAGACCTAGGGTGCGAGTAAAGCTCCGGGAGGGATACAAGTTCGAGGTCTCCTTTCCGGGAACCCAAAGTGAGGGACTTGTGATGGACGAGCCCGCCCCCCTCGGGGATCTAGGAGGGCCCAACGCCTCTAGGGTCCTGGCCGCATCGGTTGCAAACTGCCTCAGCGCCTCCCTCCTCTTCTGCCTGAAGAAATCAAGGGTTGAAGTGGAAGACATCGAAACCGAAGCGGAGCCCACCGTCCAGAGGAACGAGGAGGGATACTGGAGGGTCAGGCAGGTCGACGGCTCTATAAAGGCGAAGCTCCGGGAGCCAGCAGACAGAGACAGGGTGAAGAGGTGCCTCGAGATATTCGAGAAGTACTCCGTGGTAACTGGAGCAGTGAGGAACGGGCTGCCGGTGAACATCAAGGTGGACACGGGAGGGACATAGCAATGTCGTTCGACGATGAAATAGAGAGGATTCAGAGGAAGAAGCTCGAGGATCTGATGCGTAGGAAGTACTCGGCCGAGGTCAAACCTCAACCAGTCAGCAACGTACCCGTCGGAGTCGTCGCACTCTCAGACGTGACATTCGCGCAGACCACGGAGAAGTATCCCCTGACCGTCGTCGATTTCTGGGCCCCTTGGTGCGCGCCGTGCAGAGTCGTTTCACCGGTCATTGAGCAGCTGGCAAGGGACTACGCTGGGAGGGTGGCGTTCGGGAAGCTGAACGTGGACGAGAATCCCGTCACCGCCTCGACGTTTCAGGTGCAGGGGATACCGACTATAATGCTCTTCAGCAGGGGGCGGGCGGTCGATGCAATCGTCGGCGCTGTACCCAAGGCCGTGATCGAATCAAAGATCAGAGCGTATCTCGGCGGCGGCGCCTCGGAGTACGCTTAATCGTCCGCGTCATGAGCTCTGTTCCACCGTGGTCCTGCTTTGCTCTCTCATGAACTGCAGAAGATAGTACTGGCCGCCGACCCCCTTCCCTGTCGAACCGCTTCCCTTCCAGCCCCCGAAGGGCTGGGCCCCTGGCCACGCGCCGGTGGTGGCCCCTCCCTTCCGGTTGGCGTAACACACTCCTGATTGTATGTTGTCGAAGAAGTGATCGACTTCGGAGGGCTCCTCGCTGAAGATCCCGGCCGTCAGGCCGAATTCAGAGTCGTTCGCCTCTCGTATGGCATCATCGAGCGTCTGGTAGGCCGATATCAGGAGTATCGGGACGAACAGCTCTTCCTTGGATAGCCGATGTCCAGGGGGGAGGCCTGTTACAACCGTCGGCTGGACAAAGTAGCCGTGCTCCTTGTCGCCCTCATTCAGCACCTCCCCGCCAAAGACCACGGTGCCGCCGCTAGCTTTCGCAATCTGGACGCTCGACCTGAACTTCTCCAGGGCTGCCTGGTTGATGACAGGGCCCATGAAGTTCTCCCTCTTTCTGGGGTCGCCAACCTTCAGCTCTCCAACCATCTTGAGAAGCTTCTCAAGGAACGAGTCCTTCACCGTTTCCTGGACGTACACGCGCGACGCCGCTGAGCACTTCTGTCCCTGGTAGCCGAAAGCGGCCCTCAGAACACCGGTCGCTGCCTTGTCAAGGTCCGCCTTGTCCGAAACGATGGCGGGATTCTTGCTCCCCATCTCGATTATGACAGGCTTGGGCCAGGGCTGATTCTTCGTGAACTCCCTGTACAACCACATCCCCACGTCCCTGGACCCTGTGAACCCCAGGCCTGCGACATCAGGGTTCCTGGTCACCTCGTCTCCGAAGACATCGCCTGAACCCGTAACCAAGTTGACCACCCCTGCAGGCACCCCCGCTTTCCTGTAGATGTCGTAGAGCCTGAAGGCCGACAGGGGCGCCTCGCTGCTCGGCTTCATCACCACGGTGTTTCCCGTTAGGAAGGCGCCGGCGGCCATATTGTTGAGGAGCATCAGGGGAAAGTTCCAGGGGGAAACCACAGCAAAGACGCCATACGGTCGCATCACGCTCACCGGCCTCTCGTCGGGGAGAGGAGACTTTGTTTCGCCCTCGAACCCGTTTTTCTCCTCAATCAGGCGGAGATAGTACGAAAAGAAATCCATCACTTCATAGACCTCTGCCAGAGCCTCGAATCTGTTCTTCCCCACCTCGTACGTCATCAGGGATGAGAGGTCAAACTTCTCCTTGTCAAGCCCGCTCAAGATTCTCTTGGCGATGTCGTCCCTTTCTTTCCAGCTGGTCCGGGACCAGTATTCGAAGGATTTCTTCGCCGCCGCCACCGCTTCTTCGACGTTCTCTGCCGAAGCCTTCTGAAAATACCCGACGATGATTCTCCTGTCAAGGGGTGACGTCTTCGCGAACTCTGCGAGCTTCCCCCTTGCGGTCTCTTCCTCCCCGATGTGAAGCGGGTGATGCTGCCCAAACCCAGCGATTGTTCGTTCAAGTGCCGCCTCGTACTCCGGATGGATATTCTCGTCCGCAGTGAGTGTAGCATACGTCACCTTCTGTTCTGTCATGCCATGGTCACGACATGAAGCGGAGTTGAGGAGTAAAAGGGTTCTGCCGGCAGCCGCTGGCACTATCCTAATATTGCGCGTGCCGGTCATACGGCCGTTCGATTTCCGGAGCTGGATGGATTGAGGGTTGATTACAGGCACGGCAAGAGATGGTGCGGGAACTGTGGTGAGCAAGTCGAGCCGGAGGGCGTGACTTGCCCTTTCTGCGGGCACCGCGTCCGGCAGGCCCCCAGGAGGTCCGACCTTAGGGAGCTATTCAGGGGGCTCGTTGGACGGTACTCGATGCCGAAGCCCGGGCCCAAAGCTGCATCAGTAAAAGGCAGGGCATCGAGGCTCTGACGGCAGCCTCTTAGCGATACCAAACCAGGTTCTGCCTCCACCAGTCCCTTGACCGAAATCAGCGGTTCCTGTCATTGGTAAGGAGAAGGTCGAGAGTAACTTCCGCCCAGGTACGTCCTGATCTTGTCTTCGATGTGGGACTTTGGTGCGGCGCCAATCACGCCGTCCACTGGTTTACCGTTCCTGAATATCACGATGGTCGGAATGCTTTCAATCCCGAACATGGCTGCTACCACGGGGTTCTCGTCCACGTTCAGCTTCCCGAACGCCACTTTCCCTGCGTATTGGGAAGCGAGCGCCTCCAGCATCGGTGAAACGATTCTGCACGGGGCGCACCAGGGCGCCCAGAAGTCGACTACCATCAGCGGGTGGCTCTGAGCGGCCTGACCGAAGTCGGAGTCTGTCAACTCGACCGGCTTGCCTAACGATTCTGATTTGGCTTCGCTCCCATGCGCCGTCGATGACCTCCGCTTCAGCAGCTCTTCGAACTCCCTTCTGTTGGCCTGCTCGACCTCCTCATTGAATGGCACCTGAATCGCCAGGGCACATCAAGCGACCGTAGCCATATACAACTTCTGCCGGCAGATGCCGGCAGCCTGGTTCAGGTTCGCATGACGCCTCCAAGCCTGCGCGCGGGGTCCGAACAAGCGCGACCCGACTATTGGCCCAGGTGCCTCTTGATCTTCGACTCTATTACTCCCCTGGGAACCGCCCCGACGACCTTGTCGACGTAGCGGCCCTGGCTGAACACCATTATCGTAGGTATGCTCTTTATTCCGAACCTCGACGGGATGGCTTGGTTCTGAGCCGTGTTCAGTTTGCCGAACGCCACCCTTCCGGCGTAGTCCTTTGCCAGCTTTGCTACCACTGGAGACACTATCTTGCAGGGCGCGCACCAAGGCGCCCAAACATCGATGACCACCAGCGGATACTTGTTTGCTGCCCGCATGAACGTCGCGTCGGTGAGTACCATGACCCCTGAAGGCATGTTGACAGGTCGCACGGCGACAGCCTCAACCTTCTGTTCACGCCCTGGACCACCGAAGAGCTTGTCCTTGAGGCCATCCAGGAACAGTGGCACCAACACCCAGCATTCAATGAAGGGTTTCGAGGCGATTGTCGAGTGTCCCGGCGATCAAGGCCTTGACTGCGTCGTCGGCGAGTTGTAATCTGGTGACGAATCCCTTCATCCCAGCTTCCACTATTGATTCGTACATCGGCCCTCCCATTCCCCTTGAGATTATGACCTCACAGTCCCGGACTGCGGACAGCATGGTGCCGTGGATAGCTGTCATCTCGGGGCCCGCGTCTCGATGATGAAGGCGTTCCTCTGCGTCCGGCCCGTGACCCATCTTGTCCCTGACCTCCCTCCCCCTGATGACATCGGCTTCGATGTCGTAGACCAGATAGTGTTGTGCCCTGCCGAAGTGAGGCGATATCGTCTTCAGATCGTCGGTCACGACAGCTACTTTCATCCTACTCTTGACCATCCCCCTGCGCGTATAGACGTTCTGCCGGTGAGTGCCGGCTCTATCGAGCGCTAATCAAGGGGAATGCACCTGTCTTCTGCCGCGATTGCAGGTCGATTTTTCGAAATGACATCTGGTACGCCCTTTTCCTGGATGTAAGCGAAGTAGTATCGGATATATCCGACATAACGGGCAATACTTATATAACCGCGATTATAGGCACTTGCTAGGAGGCGAAAAGAAATTGGTGGAAACCGCAACGACGCACATGGGCAGATACGGACTCTGGACAGTCATAACAGCAGCAGTACTGGGACTCCTCGATGGATTCGCAGTGCTCGGAATCAACTCACCCCTGGCTCCCTCTCTGGGCGGAGCAGCCGTCGTCGGCTGGAGCGAGATAGTTCTTGCTTTGCTAGCATTGGGGGCGCTGTACTACTACAAGAGTCACCCCGCGGCCGTAGCCGGGACAGTAGGAACACTTGCATTCCTGGGCTACTTCGTGGATGGAGGCTTCTATTACGTAGGAGCCACATTGGCAATCATCGGTGCAATCCTGATCTACTATAGGAAGTAGACCGCCAGAAATCACTTGAAAAGAGGCCATCTGCCTTTCCCCTTTCTATTTCGCAAGACAATCAGAGATGAGAATGCTTGAGTGAAGAACCATCTGCGCTGTCTTGGGAGATGCGGTGAAATCGGAAATGAAAGAAACATCTATTATGTCGGGTGTGACGGGGTTTCCGCGAGACCTTATGGCGGGAAATGACCATCGGGAGGCACACCTTCTGATCCAGAGGCTCTGCCAAAGATTCGGGTGCGGCGAAACCGCGTCAGCAATCCAGGCCAATCTGATACACGAGCAGGAACCCAAGTCCATCGAGG
>CAYYYU010000005.1:0-69989 GCA_964476175.1 uncultured Nitrosopumilales archaeon | reverse complement strand
CTTCGTCCCCCACCTCAGCTGGCTGGTGTGCCTCAGCAGAGTAAGCGGAGAGAGGAGGCTCCACCCCTCGTCCTCGAATAGGATGAGCGTCAGGCCGCTACGGCACCTTCCCCATCTTCTTCATGAACTCGTCGTTCGCTTCCCTGTAGGCCTTCCTGTCGCCGATGTCGGTGAAGTGGCCGTCGACGCGGCACGCGAACAGCCTGGCCCCTGCTTTGGTTGCCTCTTCGAACGTCTCCTTCATGCCGTACATTATCCCAGGGGGGATATAGCGGAGGAAGCCCTTCTCCATCACGTAGCACCCCACGTTGATGTAACCGGATATCACCGGCTTCTCCCTCCACTCGGTAAGATGCCCCTGCTTGTCTGTCTCGATGAACCCGTACTTCAGCTCGGTGCTGTACTTCATGAGCGTCATGGTGGCTAGCGCGCGTCGTTCCTTATGGAACTCGATCACCTTCCCCAGGTCCATCTCCAGGAGGGCGTCGCCGTATACGCACACGAATCTCCCCTTGACCTTGCCCTCCGCTGCCTTCAACTGCCCCGATGTGCCCAGCGGATGAGGCGAAGTGGCGTACTCTACCTTCATTCCCCAGTCCTTTCCGGTTCCGAAGTAGTCCTGTATCATCCTCCCCAGGTATCCGGTGGAGATCACCACATCCGTGATCCCGTTCTCTTTCAGCCATTCCAGGATGTGCTCGAGTATGGGTTTCGGACCGACTGGGAGCATCGGCTTTGGGACCAGGAAGGTGTAGGGCCTCAGCCTGGTGCCGAGCCCACCAGCGAGGATGACAGCCTGCAACCTTCCGTTGGCTTTCAGGAAGTAGTCGCCTCGGGCTCAAGGCCGCGGACTGATTCTTTAACACTTGCGAGCGGGGATTCCCGTGCCCTTCAGCGGTGGGATGAAAGCCAGCGTGGTGCTTTTATGTCGAGCAGAGTCATTCATTATGATGACGGTACCCTCGGCCTTCAGGTTCCGCCTCTACCCCACGCGCGACCAGGAGGCCAGGATGCTCAGAGCCCTCGAGGCGTGCAGGCACCTCTGGAACGACGCCCTCTCCCACCGCAGGGAGAGATGGCAGAATGAGCATAAACCGACATCATACAACCTCCAGCAATGGATTCTCACGGCGGAGCGCCACGCGGACCCCGAGCTCGGCGCCCTCTACTCGCAGGTCGCGCAGGACGTCCTCCACAGGCTCGACAGGGCGTTCAAGGCATTCTTCGAACATCGGTCCGGCTACCCGAGGTTCAAGAAGTACTCAGAATCTGGTTCCTTCACTTACACTCAGGCGTACAATGGTTCCGTCAAACCGGACCCCCTGAGGAAGAGGCTCTTCCTCTCGAGGTTAGGGAGCATCAGGTGCGTCTTCCACAGGCCGTTGTCGGAGGATGCCCTGCTCAAGACATGCACCGTGATGAGGGAACCAGACGGCAGGTGGTTCGCCTCTCTCGTCTTCGAGGAGGTGGTGCCGCTGCAGAACGTTGGCCCACCACTCGGACGGCCGATGATGACGGAGGACATCACGCAACCCATAGGCGTCGACTTGGGCCTTCTGTCGCTCACAACTACGTCTGACGGCGAGAAGGTCGAGCATCCGCGCCTCCTGAGGAAGGCGGAGAAGCGCCTCAAGCATCTCCAGCGCGTCTTCTCCCGCAAGCACAGGGGCTCCAAGAACTGGTTCAAGGCGAGGCAGCGGGTCGCCTCCCAGCACGCCCGCGTCGGGCGCCAGCGCCTGGACTTCAACCACAAGCTTTCGACTCGACTGACGAGGGAGCACCCCCTGGTGGCATTCGAAGACCTGCGAATCAGGAACATGGTGGGGAACCACGCGCTCGCCAAGTCGATACAGGACGCCGGCTGGGGGCAACTTGTCAAGCTGACAGAGTACAAGGCAGTGAGAGCCGGAAAGCTCGTGATCAGGGTCGAGCCGGCGTACTCGACCCAGGAGTGCTTCTTCTGCGGTTCTGTGAACCCGGTCGGTCTTTCGGTAAGGAAGTTCGTCTGTCGAGGTTGTGGAATGACTCTCGACCGCGACCTCAACGCGGCCCGCATCATACTGAAGCGAGGACTCGCTCAGGTAGGGCAGGACATGCCCGAACTCAAGCCTGTGGAGACTGCGCCTCTACTTCTCCAGTCAACTGGAGGAGCACACGCGATTATGGAAGCAGGAACTACACGCGCCACCGATGCGCGGGCGCTGGAAGCCCACGCCCTTTAGGCGCGGGAGGATGTCACGTGATTTGATTTGCCGGCTCAGGAAATCCAGCAGGACTCGGAGGCCTTCTGAAGTGAAGCAATTCATCTCTGTACGCCTCCTCGGTGCCGGAGAGGATGCACGGGTCCACCATCAGGCCCTTCACCCCTAGGGCGACCACCTTCGAAATGTCCTCTAGGGTCAGCTTCTTCTGGGTGCGGAGAAGGACGGGCTTGGAAGAGAGGTTCGTCACTACCCCCACAGTGGCGTAGTCGAGGACGCTGAAGGGGGAACCCCTCGCCTGCGACGGAACAGTCGCCGAGTCTATCGCTTCCACCCCCTCCATCTGAGAGATCTGCTTGACCTGCTCCAGGATGTAACCGGTCGAGATGGCGGCTATCTTCTTGACCCGCCGGTCCGAGAGGACGAAAAGAGGCATCTGGTGGGCGTACATCTCGACGAAGCTGAACCGGCTCGACATGATCCTCTCCCAATACTCGTCCGAGAGCACCCGTGCCCCTCCTATGAATATCCCGCAGGGCAGAGAAACGGTTGAAATGACGTCGTTGATGTACGTATCATGGAGGTCGTAGCTCCCGAAGTGGCTGGGGTGAGCCCCCTCCTCTCCGTCTATGTTCATCACGACCGCATCGACCCCTGCCTCCTCCGCCTGGACTGCCAGGGACGTGCTGTTCTTCGGGAGGTTCGCGATGACAGTGTACTCTCGGCTTGGGGATATGACCTCCAGTGGTCTCCAGACCTGCGGAGCGGCTTCCATTCTACTTCGAAAGGAGAGGGCTGTTTCTGCTTAGAAGTGAACTGCTCAAATGTGCGTGAGGGGTTTGTATGGAAGTTTTCACCAGAAGAGGCAAGGAAGCCCACGCCCTTCAGGAGTGGGAGGAATTGCCGCACGCCCGACCACGGGGGTGCTTAAATTGTCGTTGGAGGTTATTTGCTGGTCGGGAGTACACGAAGCGCGCCATCCTTCTTCAGACTGAGGCCACAACGAGCAAGACTCGGACTCTGAAGAGCTTCGCCGCCCGTGCAGTCGCTTGCTCGAACTGGATGCTCTCCGAGAGGAAACCGAAGGAATCGTCGGCCAGCCTCCAGAAGAGGCTGCTCGTGGAAGCCAAGGAGAGGTACGGCTTCAACGCCCAGGTTGTCTGCGCACTCGCGAGGGGGCTCGCTAGGTCGAAGGGGGACAGAGTCTCCGGGACGACAGTGAAGTTCAACGTCCCGCGCAACTGCAAGACGTTCAGGACGAAGGGCTTCTTCTTCGTCGAGTTTGGTCTGTATCCGCGAGACAGGGTCGCAGTCCCCATCAGGATGAACCTGAACGCAATGAGGTTCTTCGGGCACCTGGGGAATGGGTGGGCCTGCAAGACCTTCGGGCTGGCCCCGAGCCTCGAGGTAGTCGCCTACCTCTCGAAGGGGGAAGAGGAACCACCCATCTTGCACAGGAACGTCCTTGGCATCGACATCAACGCGAAGAACTTCGCCTACACGGTACTGACTCCGGAAGGCCAGATACTGAAGCAAGGCTATCTGGGCCAGCACATTTGGGTGATGAAGAGGCAATTCGAGGAGCGCCGGGCGCTCCTCCAGTCCCTCAACTCCCTGAAGAAGCTGAAGAGGATGAGGCACAGGCAGAGGGACTACGTCAGGACGAACATCGGCCAGATGGTCAGGGAGATAATCATGCTCGCCAAGAAATATGAGGCTGACGTCTCAATCGAAAGACTGAGGCGCTTCAGTCCGAAGGGGAGGAGGTTCAACAGGAAGGCGATGACCATCCCATTCTACCTCTTCCGCCGTATTCTGGAAGGTCGCTGCTTCGACAGCGGCATCATTCTGAACAGGGTAGACCCATACCACACGTCAAAGTGGTGCACCCGCTGCGGTGCTGTGGGTGCAGGGCATGATGGAAATAATTACGCCCTGTTCAGGTGCAGAGAATGCGGCCTGACCGTGAACGCCGACAGGAAGGCGTCCGTTGCCGTGGCCGCCAAGACCCTGCTGGAGCGGAGTGCCTCTCCCGACCAGAATGCGCTCCAGATTTCCGGCAGGAGAGTCCCTGTAAGCGGGCTCATGCGCGTCCCCGATGCACCGGTGCCTTTGGCGGTGCCGGCGGTGGCTCCGGGAAGGGGAAAGCCCACAGGCTTCAGCCGTGGGTAGCTTACCAATGAGACGGCACAGACGGCGGGCAGGGACGGGCCAGCGCCTCCAGATACGGGGCTCCGGGGGCGGACCGGGGTGTCCATGAGATCTGGAAGCTTCTTCGGGTCGCGTGGTGCTACTTCTCGTCCTTTGCCTTCAGGAATTCGCTCACTATGATCCTGACGACTTCCGGGACCGTCGCTATCCTTCGCACTTCCCTCTCCTGGTCAAGAGCCTGTATCATCTCGTCCGTCATAGCGACGGTTATTTTCCTGGTGCCCGTCAACCTTCACCCGCGTTAGATGGTATAAGAAGGCTTATTAAAGTATCTATATCATACTAATGCGGGCATTAGATGGCATTAGACCAGGCGAACCTCAAAACCGAAATCGGTCGGTCTTTCAGGTGGGAAGACCTAGGGATCGAGCTGTACGACCTGGAACGCGACCTGCTCTGATGCTCCCTTAGCCCGTGCCTAGAGCCAGATTGTGGCCCCAAGGACCAGGAAGATCAGCGCAAGATAGGGGCTCGTCAGTTTGAAGAGCGTCCACGCAGTATCCCGCGTGGTATCCAAGGCGAGCTTCGCGCTGTAGACAAGGACGATTCCGCCCAGAGCGAGCGCAGTCACTGTGTAGACTATGCTGACCTGAGTGAACACGAAGATAGCGATGGAGAAGACAGCGAGAAGCGCGCTCGTCCCGGCCACGCAGATGGAAGCAACCTTCTCCCCGAAGACGACTGGGAGCATCGGGATGTTGGCAGCCTCGTAGTCGGCCCTGCTGAAGATGGCCAGGCTCCAGATGTGGGTGGGTATCCAGACTATGACGAGGGCGGCCATGTAGAGAGCGATCGGCGAAAATGGGTTTGCAGCCGGCACTGCGGCATACCCGACGAGGACGGGCATCCCACCGGAAATACCCCCCAGGATTATGTTCAGCCAACTCCTCCTCTTCAGCAAGAGGGAGTACACGACTATGTTGTCCAGCAGGCCGAGCAGCATGAACCCGGCCGATGCAATGGTCAAGAAAGCGAGCGGGACTGCGATAGAGAATACGGCCATCACCAGTCCGAAGGCCAGAACGCTGCGGGGGTTGACCTCCCCCCGCGGAAGCGGCCTCTTCATGGTCCGTTTCATCACGCTGTCGATATCCCTGTCGTGATAGTTCGTTAGAACCTCGGCAGAGGCTGAACCGAGGGTGAGGGCCACGAAGCAGACGAACAGGGCAGAGGGAGACGGGGGCACCGCGGTCTCCCTGTAGGCGACGAGCATAGCGACCATCCCAGTGAATACGAGCAGCCCCCAGATCCTCGGCTTGGTCAATCTCCAGTAGTTCTCAACCGTTCGCTTCAGGGGCAACATTCAGCCCAAGACGGCAGGCCGATTAAACGTTGTTGCAGCTGCCAGTTGCGCCTCGGGTCCGGCCGACCCCGCATGAGAATTGACCTCTAAGGCTTAAATAAAGGATGGAGGTCGGCGGGATTCAGACATGGCTTTTGACGCGCTGGAGATAATCATCATCGGAGTCATCCTGGTGGTCATCTTCCTCTGGGGACCGGCGAAGATACCCGAACTCGCACGGGCGCTCGGCAGGGCGAAAAAGGAGTTCGATACGGCGTCGAAGGAGGTCGGCGACACCTTCTCAACTGCCACCCAGCCCACCCAGCAAGCCCCGTCCAAGTCGGGGGACCAGATACTCCTTGAGACTGCCCAGCAACTGGGGATCGTGACCGAAGGGAAGACACGCGAACAGATCTCCCAAGAGATCGTGGCCAAGACCAAGAAGCAATAGCTGCAAGACGAGCGGAACCGTTATCTGCCCTAGGCTGCGGACTGCTCAAGATTGTCCGTAGGACTGAGGTTCAGCGAGCACATCGACGAGCTGCGCCGCAGGGTAAAGGTCGTCTTCATCAGCCTGGTCGTGATGATATTCCTGGTCCTTCTCCTTCCAGTCAATCCATCACAGCTGCTTACCGAGAACCTGTCCAACCTCGTCTACTGGTCAACCCCCGTATCCGTGTTCCTGAACGGGATCTACTCCTACGTGCTTCCCAGCGGTTGGGTCCTGATCGGGTTCCACGTCAACGAACCCCTGGAGGTCCTTCTGGTCTCGGCCCTCGTTCTCGGACTCGCCCTGGACATGCCAATAATCGCATACGAGGTCTACAAGTTCGTCGACCCTGCCCTGAAAGAGAACGAAAGGCAGATGCTGTATCCAATAGTTGGCTCGGCCACAGGGCTCTTCCTCGTCGGGATCCTCTTTGGGTACTTCATCCTGGCCAAGTTCATCTTCTTCGCGCTTCAGCCATTCTTTTCGGCCGTGAACGCGTCGACCGTCATAGACGTCTCCGACTTCTATTTCATAGTCTTCCTCAGCGTGCTGTTCAGTGGCTTCGCATTCACCACCCCCGTCTTCACCTACCTGCTGATGAGATTCGGAGTAGTCAGCCCCGGCTTCTTTTCGAAGAACCGTGTGCTGATTTGGGCCGTGACCTATATCGTGACTGCATTCGTGACCCCAGACGGGGGTCCCCTGCTCGATGTCATCCTTTTCGTGCCTGTGATAGCTCTCTTGGAGATATCGGTGCTGTTCGGACGCCGCTACGCCCACGAGGAGGTCAGACCCTCATCGCCAAAGTGCAAGCACTGCGGGGCCGAGATCGAGCTTCGGAGGCTGTTCTGCCCCGAGTGCGGCCGGGCATTCGGGTAGGCGCCCCCGCCGAGGCAGCGTTACGACGAAGCCGAGCGGTTGGACTGACGGGCGCTGGGTTTATACTCGACCGCACGAATCATTAGAATGTGAATCGTGCGGGCGTCGGGCAGAACCGCAGGTTGCTTGCCTCTGCCAAGGACTTCGACCAGGTCTTCGAGATGGTGAAGGTCGCGACAGAGCAAGAGCTCGGGATGCACAGAGCCGGGCTGACTCTCGTACTCGGAGACATACCCAACAACGTCGGGGCTTACCACGAGATGGGTTCCAATGCCATAGTCATGAACAGGAACCTGCTCAGGCTGGTGGAGAAGCTCTCGCGGTCTAGGGTGAGGAGGAACTCGTACGTCTTCATGATACTGCTCCATGAATACCTGCACGCCCTCGGATACACGGACGACAGAAAGGTGAGGAACCTCGGGAGGGAGATAGCAGACGGCTACTTCGGCACCAAACACCCGGCGGCCGAGATGGCGGTGAGGCCCCTTGACGCCTTCTTCCCCGGGCTCGGCAAGTACTCGGGGTTCAGGGACGGAAGAGAGTATGAGACGGTCAGGCGCTTCGATTCGTCCTCCACCCCCTACATAGCATAGCCCTTTGCTCCGGAACCCGTAAATAACGTACGGCGTCGCGCGGCCGTCTGAATACACACGCCAGCGTTTAGCATCGTAGAAATCTCCCTCGACATTGCTGCATCCTGGGTCAGGATGCTCCTGGCCCTGGCCCTCAGTATCGTCTTCGCTCTGCTCGTCGGCATCGTCGCGGCGCGGAACAAGAGAGCAGAGACTGTGATTATCCCTCTGCTTGACATCCTTCAGTCAATACCGATACTCGGGTTCTTCCCCATCGTGATATTCGGAATCTATTCTGTCTTGCCGAATTTCATCGGGGCTAACCTCGCAGTCATCATTCTGATCTTCACGAGCATGTCCTGGAATATCGCCTTCGGCGTGTACGAATCGGTGAAGGCGATACCGCAAGACTATGCTGACCTGTTGAACATATCGAACGCGAGCGTATGGCAGAGGGCCAGGTCACTGTACGTACCCGCCTCGCTCAGCCGCATCGCATACAACACGCAGATTTCGTGGGCCGTCGGACTCTTCTTCCTCGTCTCGAGTGAAATCATCGAAGAGGGTCCCCTCCAGATTCCGGGTCTCAAGGGAATCGGCATTGCCATCATGAGCTTCGCAGGCCCTCCGATTCAGATTGGGTATCTCTACTCTATCATCGCGCTCATCGTGGTGGTTGTGGTGTGGAGATTCGTGTTCCTGCGGGAGTTCGCCCTCTGGTCCGAGAAGTACAAGATGATGGAGGAGCCGAGGGAGACCAAGCGGGACCCCCTCATGAGGTTCTACTCGTGGGTGAACCAGAGAAGCGTCTCCAAACTGTTCCTCTTGACTCAGGGGAGGGGAGTGACCGGACTGACGTCCACGTTTCACAAGTTCAGGAGGGGAATCAAGTACGCTGTGCTGATTTTCGTCGCAATGGTCTTGGTTCTAGTCGCGGCTGCTGCAGTGGGGGCGAGTAGCGGACGACCCGTCTCGCTTCCACCCTTCTCGCAGGTCCTGTCGGTTGAATCGTCGGTGCTGTACAATCTGGGGGTCTCGTTCGTCAGGGTGTGGTACGTCTACGCCATTTGCGCGGCAATCGGGCTGCCGCTGGGGATTGTGACTTCACTGAACATGAAACTCTACGACACCGTTTCTCCAATACTCGAAGTGATTTCTTCCGTCCCCGCTCCCGCGCTTCTTCCAGCAATCATCCTCATCCCTGTGATTGGGCAGTCAGGGGAGGCGGTTGCGGCGATCATCGTCATGTTGGCCATAATCTGGTACATAATCTTCAATGTCATGGCCGGGGTGAGGAGCCTTCCGTCCGACCTGAAAGACCTCCCGAAGGAATTCCACGCGTCGAGACTCTCTGCGTGGAGGAACGTGTACATACCGGGGGCCTTGACCGCGTTCGTTACTGGTTCGATAACAGCGGTCGGGGGGGCGTGGAACGCCCTGATCGTGGCGGAGTACTTCACGACCTCCAAGGGGACGCTCCTCACACAGACCGGGGCGGGCATCGGCAAGATGATTACGATTGCCACTGCGCGCAACGACGTGCTTACACTTTCCCTCGCAGTCCTTTCCATGACGGTTCTCGTTGTCGCTTTCAATCTACTAGTCTGGAGGAGGATCTATCACTATGCTACGAAGAGGTACGCATATAACAGGTGACCTGAGGCTCGGCGAGGAGGCGGCGGGAGTGACCAACGGGACAATCACTGACTCGAAGGCGGAGAATTACCCAGGCGTGTCGAGCCCGGGAACCATGACGGGAATGGCGTCGCCTGGCTCCTCTGAACCGCTCATCAGCGTCGAGCATGTGGGCTTGGACTACAGGAAGCAGAAGGAGATGCTTCCAGTCCTGATCGATGTCTCGCTTGAGACTCACAAGGACGAATTCGTGATGATCACCGGGCCCTCTGGGTGCGGCAAATCAACCTTGCTCCGGCTGGTCAGCGGGCTCATCACGCCGACGTCGGGTATGGTGAAGTTCCGAGGGCGGGAGATAACGAAACCGATAGGGGAAATAGGGATGGTCTTCCAGAACTTCGTGCTCCTGCCTTGGAGGACGGCCCTCGAAAACGTAATGTTCGGCCTCGCATCCAGAGTGAACCTCTCGGAAGAAGAGAAGAGGGAACGCGCTGTAAGGGCTCTGGACGACTCCGGGCTCAAGGGGTTCGAGGAGGTCTATCCTGGGGAGCTTTCAGGGGGGATGAAGCAACGGGTGGGGGTGGCAAGGGCGCTTGCGCTCGAACCGCAGGTTCTCTTGATGGACGAACCATTCTGTTCTCTTGACGACCTGACAGCTGAACATCTGCGGAGGGAAATCTACTCGCTATTGATCAACCCCAATTCGTCGGTCCAGACCGTGATAATGGTCAGCCACAACGTAGAAGAGATAATCGAGATAGCAGACACAGTCTACGTCTTGTCAAAGAGGCCAGGAAGGGTAGTCGGCAGGTTGACAGTAGACCTCCCGCGCCCAAGGGACAAGAAGTCCAAGGAGTTCTTCGGATGGGTGGACAAAGTCTATGAGTTGCTTGCATAGTCGTGCTGACGTGGGTGGGCTAGATGGCTGACCAAGAAGAGGAACGCATCTCTGACAGGTTCAGTCACAACCCGTTGATGCCCGCCAATGTCAGGCCGGGGCAGGTCATCAGCCTCGTCGAGGTCACCGGGGGGCTTGGTTCTCGTGTGGATACGAGCACGCTTGCTGACGAACTGGGGGCGGACCTCGCAGTCCTGCTTCCAATCCTGGACGCTGCAGAGCTGCTTGGTCTCGTGAACAGTGTCAGGGGGGAGGTGATTCTGACGGACTTCGGGGCTGAGTTCCAGAAGGCTGTGAAGAACAAGGTCACGATGCTGAAGGAAAGGCTTGTCAAGATCGAACCGTTCCGGACTGCAGTCGAGCTCGCGAAAAGGAATGGGGAAATCACAACTCGTGACGTTGCTGACGAGTTGTCGCTGGAAGGCCTCAAGCTTCACCACCAGGACGACCTGAATCTCACGCTCATACAGGCCCTGCTCCTGCACTGGGGGATAAGGTCGGGACTGCTAAAGTACGACGGCAGGACGGGCGCGTTTCAGCTCCTGGGGTAGCGTCTACCGGCTGCTTCCCTCGTAGGAGTACGCCACTTCGCCGTCTACGATCGTCGCTGCGGTCCCTACCTTCCTGAACATGGCAGGGTGCATCCCTTCCACGTCCGAGTCCAGCAGAGTGAAATCGGCGCGCCCCCCTTCGTTGAGGTCAGCCGGCCCATCCTCGTGCCCGTTCTCAGCGGCATTCTCGGTGTACAGCTGCAGAGCCTGCTCGAGGGTCAGGCTCTCCTGCGGTGAGTTCCCGCCCCTGGTCATCGAGGCCCACATCCCAATCACAGGGCTGAGGGATTCGATGGGGGCGTCGGAGCTCCCCGAGGCTATGATCCCGCTCTCGAGCATGGATCTAAAAGGGTAAAGGTCTCTGACCCTCTCTTCCCCTAGCCTTTTCGCTGCCCAGAAATCCGATACGACGAAGCCCGGCTGCACCGTGACCCTAATCCCATGCCTTCTGATCTTGCTCCTGAGGTCCTTGGGGAGGAGGCTAGCATGCTCCACCCTGTGCTTCAGGGGGTTCCCTGAGCCTGTCACCGGCGACAAGGCGGTGACTGCCTGTTCGACGGCCCTGTCCCCGATGGCGTGAATGATGACCTGGAATCCGGCGGAATGGGCCTTATCGACCAGGCGGGCGATCTCCGCATCTGTGTACCTGAGGAGGCCCACATTCCCGGGGTCGTCCGAGTACGGTTCCCTCAGCGCTGCGGTGCCTGCGCCCAGTGACCCGTCGGCGTAGAGCTTGACCCCGGCTATCCTGACGTGGTTTCCGGTGAGCCTCTCGGCCAAATTGCTCTCCGAAAGGTACTCCAAAGCCTCGACAGGGGGATAAACCCCGTACCGGATTGCGAGGCCCTCCTCAGCATCGAGAGCCGCCAGGGCGCCAAGTTCCTCCCTGAAGGAATCCTTCGACAACACGCAGTGGACTGTGGTAAGACCGAACCTGACCGCCTCGACTTCGGCTGCGAGCAGGTAGTCCTGGCAACGTTGGATGCTCTTCCCCGGCATCCTCTCGAAGGCATCTTCCTGCGCCTTCTCCCTCACTATCCCGGTCAGTTGGCCGCCCCAGTCACGGTCGTACTCTTCCCCCCGCCTCCCTTCGAGCCCCAGCACAGCAATCGCCCTGCTGTTGAGCAGGGTAATGTGGCCACAGACCCTAGTCAGGGCGACTGGGTTGTTCTCGCTGATGTCGTCGATATCTCCCCTGCTGGGAAGCCTTCTCTCCGAAAGGGCCTCGTGATCCCAGCCCATTCCGACCACCCAGTCTCCCGGGGCCGCCTTTTGGACAGCCGAGAGGAGTCTTAGCCTGAGCCCTGTGAGGTTGCCAATCCCCCTTAGGTCTACGCTACTCTTCAACCACCCGAGCTCGAACGGGTGGCAGTGGGTGTCTGTGAACCCGGGGAAGAGAGCGCCCCCTCGTCCGTCTATCCTAGTGACCCCCTCGGGGACCGCCTGAGTCAGATCCTCAGAGACCGCGGTTATCAATCCAGACTCGGCGTAGACAGAGCCAGTTTTCACTCCTCCAATCTTACAGTTCTCGATCAGGACTGCCAAAGCCCGAGCCTCGCTCTTGCGAAAACGACCGACCGCCTATTTATCCGGAGCCGAGCCAGTCTTCTGAGGTCCTCCTCTGTGTCAATGTCGAACATGACCCCCGTTGAGGTGTAGACCGCCAGGGTGAGACTTTTCTTCGCTGCATTGTCCAGGTGGTTCCAGAAGCTGTCGCGGTCGTAGCTCAGCTTCGGCATCCTGCCCTTGGAAGCCAGGAGTACGTTCGTACCGTCGAAAGCAGACGAGGGGGAGATCACTACATCGGCGCCGGCTTGCTTCAATCCGATGATTCGGTCTATGTCTGAGCGCCGCAACACAGGGAGGTCAGCCGGGAGCACGAGAAAATGGGAGGCATCGCTCCCCCTGATCCCCGCCCGGACCGCCGCATTGACTCCGCGGTTGGTCGACTCCCGGAGGGGAATCGCTCCGCGCGTCTTCGCCGCTCGAAGAGCGTCCGGGTCTGACGACACGAGGACGCAGGCGTGAGCGAGCCCCGCCTCCTCGAGTACGTCGAAGACGTCCTGAAGCATAAGGAGCGAGAGGCGCCCCCTGTCTGCAGCGCCCAGGAGATGCGCCAGCCTCGCCTTGTGGCTTCCTCCCTTGTAAGGGATGACCACAGCGAGCCCTTTCATGCCTCGAGGAGTTCCCTGGCGAGCCGTACTTCAGCAGCTCCCGTGCTCAGCTTCGTGTCAGAGAGATGGCAGCGGATTCCCAACCGTCTGATCTCCGGTGCCATCCTCTTGTCCCCCTCATCTATGAGCATCGCGTCGAGGAAGTCGACGTATAGTGCAGCCACTCCCAAGGAATCCGGGGTCGTCCCACACGCTTTCATGAGTTTTGCCGCAGGACCGCTGAACGGCCTCGTTCCGACCATCGGTGAAAGGGCGGCGACCTTCGCAGGGGTGAGGGCGAGGGACTCTCTCATTCCACTGATGGCGAGCATTGGGCCGATGCTGGTGATGGGGTTGGCAGGGCAAAGGACGACGACGTCAGCCGCTTGGACCGCCTCCTTGACCTTCTCGCTGAGTTTCGCGGACGCGGCGCCTTCGTAAGCGACCCCAGAGACCCTGGGCTTTCCGCCTTTCTTCACCCAGAATTCCTGTATGTTGATCTCGCCGCCCGGGGTCAGAATTCTTGTTTCAACGGGCGAATCCGTAGCCGGGAGGATCCGTTGGTGGACCCGGAGCCTCCTGCACAGTTCTGCGGTCACCTGAGTCAGGGCCTCCCCTTCTTTGAGGGCCTTCGTGCGGAGGATGTGAGTCGCGAGGTCGGTGTCTCCGAGGGCAAACCAGGTCTCAGCCCCGAGAATCCCAAGCTGCTTCAGGGCTGTGAAGGTGTCACCTTCGATCCCCCACCCCCTCCTCCTGTCGGCTATCCCCGAGAGGGTGTACATCGCGATGTCGACGTCGGGGCAGACGTAGAGACCGTGCATCCACACGTTGTCGCCGACATTGGCCACCACAGTGAGTTCGCAGTCGAGTGCGGCGAGACCGCGGAGGAGTTTCGCCGAACCGGTTCCTCCGGCAAGAGCCACGACCTTCAAGGGTTCACCTGAATAGGTCCCTCTTCTTCTCTATCGCAATCGTTCCCGCACCTGCGTCCCCTCTGGTGTAGTCTGCACCCCTGACTATCGCAGCCGGGATGCCGTTCAGCTTGCCCGTCGCCAGCTCAGCCGCCCCTGCGATCTCGTCGATGACTGCGGGTTCGGTGACCCTGAGCTCGTACCCATAGCGGTCAGACCTCCCCCTGTAGGAAAGCAGTGGGTCAATCCCTGAGCACCCGATGGCTACATCGGTCTGCCCCTTCCTCCAGGGACGGCCGAAGGTGTCGGTTATTATGACCGCGACCTTCTTGCCCGTCGTAGTCTCCAGCCGCTCCCTGATCCTCTTCGCGCTCTGGTCCGGGGCCACCGGAAGGAGAGCCGCATACCCCTCCCTCACGTTGGACCTGTCGACCCCCGAGTTCGCGCAGACGAACCCCAGCTTCGTCTGAGTGATGATCACGCCGTGCCCCGCTCGCACGACGCGGACCGCTTCCCGAAGGACGAGCTCCACGAGCCTCGGGTCCTTCCCCTGCTTCTTCGCAAGTTTGGTCGCCGCCTGCCCAGGCACCACAGTATCGAGCCTCACGAGCCTCCCTTCCGCCTTCGAGATGATCTTCTGTTTGAGCACAACGACGTCGCCGCTCTCCAGGGTCAGACGGGACTTCTTGACAGCCGAGAGAAAGAGGGCAGCGATGTCGGCACCTTCGCTGACCTCCGGGATGCCGCCGACGGCAATAACCTCGATCTTCTTCATTGGGCTCAGGCCCTGCGGGGTCGCAGGAGGCGATAAATGCTCTTTCACTGGTGCGTTCTTTCAGGGAGCTAGGATTTTATAAGCGAAGCCGAGTCGCCTTCCTGAACTTGGCGACAGAAGGCGACGTACTGAAGGCGCTGTCGGGGGTCAGCGACCCAGAGCTGAACCGGGACATCGTGTCCTTGCACATGGTCGATGCGGTGAACGTAACCGACGGGGTGGTCACCTTCACCCTCAACCTCACGACCCCAGCCTGCCCGCTCAGGACCCGCATTGAGGAAGCGGCGCGGGCCGCGGTTACGAACCTTCCTGGAGTGAAGGAGGTGAAGATGCAGACTTCCGCGAACGTTTTCGCCACGAGGGACTATGCCAACAGCGAGATGCTGAAAGGAGTGAAGAACATCGTGGCAGTCGCGAGCGGCAAGGGAGGAGTAGGCAAGTCGACGATCGCGACCAACCTGGCAGTTGCCCTCTCGGCCTCCGGAGCCAAGGTGGGGATACTCGACGCGGACATCTACGGTCCGAACATCCCTCACATGATGGGGGTGAATTCCGAAGCGGAAGTGAGAGACAACATCATATTGCCCCCCGTCGCATTCGGCGTGAAGGTCGCTTCGCTTGGGTTCTTCTACAAGGACGAGACCCCTCTGATATGGCGGGGACCGCTGGTCGCCGGCGCAGTCCGTCAGCTGCTCACTCAGGTGGACTGGGGTGAGCTGGACTACCTGATTATTGATCTTCCCCCCGGCTGTCTTCCAGCAGGTACTCTCGTGTTGACAGCGAGTAACGCTCCCAAACCCATCGAGCAAATCAAGCCCGGAGAGTTCGTCCTATCCTACGATGGTCACGGCCTAGTTCAGAGGAGGGTCTTAGGAGTCATTCCACAAGGAAAGCAAAAGGTCTTCAGGCTGGTCACCCCAAACAGAACGATAGTCGCTAGCGCAAACCATCCCTTCCTCAAGTATCAGTGGACGAACGTGCAGAGTTGGCGTCGCCTTGACCAACTGAAACCGGGCGACAGGATACGCGTCGTGAACTGCATTGATGGAGGGGTGCCGCTCAACTTGCCTACAGTGGAGCATGATCGCAGGTTCGTCAGGTTACCTACTTCGACCACCAATGACTTCATGCGCCTGGTTGGCCATTTCCTGGGAGAGGGTTTCGTCAAGAGGGTGAAGGGACGGAAGAGGCAGGCGGAATTGAGAATCTGCGAACCGAAGGACTCAAGATACAGAAGGGAATACGAATCGCTTTATGGCAAAGTCTTCAGCGTCGCAACTTTCAGCGACAATGACGGCCAAAAGTTCGCGATGAGCTCTGCACCATTGGTCGAGCTTTTCCAGGCCCTCGACTTAGTCCACGGTTCGAAGGAAAAAAACGTGCCAGACTGGGTTTTCTCGCTCCCGCTAGACCAACGACGGTCATTCATCATTGGGTACGCACATGCTGATGCTCACATCAGGCACCGTGAAGTGCAGAAGACACTCCCTGACGCATCGGGGGAAAGTAGGGTAGTCAGCATGATTCAAGATACGGTCAGCATAGCGAGCACGAACGAGAATCTTGTGCGCAGTCTACACGAGCTTTGTATCATCAGTGGATTCCGGGCAAACAACGTGAGGTCAAGAACGAGAAAAGGGAATCGCCTTAGGGATGGCAGGCTTATCGGGCCGAGCGAGCAATTTGAGTTCGATTTCTCAATGAAGCCAGACGTAGCCAAATTCAAATTAGCTAGAATAAAGGTGATTGAGCCGATTGGCGAAACGGAGACCTACGACCTGCAGGTCGATGAATACCAGAATTTCATCGCCAACGGGATGATTGTGCACAACACCGGGGACGCGTCCCTCACCCTGGCTCAGACCGTCCCGCTCGGAGGAGTGGTCATAGTGACAACCCCGCAGGAGGCAGCGCTCAACATTGCGTCGAAGGCCTTGGCCATGTTCAGGAGGCTGAACGTCCCAATCCTGGGGATCGCGGAGAACATGAGTTACTTCCTCTGCCCGCACTGCGGAGAGAAGACGTACATCTTTTCGACAGGGGGAGGAAGGAGGATCGCCGCCCAGCTCAACACTGACTTCTTGGGGGAGATCCCTCTTGACGTCGCTGTAAGGGAGCAGTCTGACCTCGGCGCTCCCATCGTCGCTGGGCGTCCCGACTCCCCCCAGGCCGCAGTCTTCAAGGAACTCGCCTTCCGCGTAGCGGGGATGGTTTCGATAGTGGCGTTCGCAAAGATGAACAAATGAGCACAGTGGAAGATACGCTGGTTGCGAGGTCGGAAAGGAAGAAGAAGGCGCGCAAGAGGAGCCGGGGTCCCTATAGAAAATCCTGGTCCCCCAAGTAGCTCTACTTCCGGACAGCTATGGCGTCAATCTCGACTCGGGCACCCTTCGGCAGGGCTGCTGCCTGCACCGTTGATCTTGCAGGGAAAGGGGTCACGAAGTGCTTCGAATACTCCTCGTTCATCAGCTGGAACTCGTTCGTGTCTGCCAGGAACACCGTTGTCTTGACTACGTCCGCCAAACTGAGGCCTGCGGCTCTCAATACTTCATCCAGGTTCGAGAGCGTCCTCGCGGTCTGCGCAACGACCCCGTCCTCCATCGACCCTGTGCCGGGGTCCACCCCCACCTGGCCCGAGCAGTAGACCGCGCCAGAGTCGATCGCCTGCGAATACGGTCCTATGGGCTTCGGGGCCTTCGTCGACCTCACCTCGCGTTTCATGAATTGGGGGACGGCCCTCCCGACCCTTAAATTGATTCCGTAGTCAGCAGTGCTGCCTACAGGGGAGTTTCCAGCGCCTTCCTCAGGCCGGAGTAGAGGTCGCCGTCCCCGTCGAACTCCACGCTTACCTTGCGGTCCATGTGCAGAAGCATCCTTGAGACCACGCTCCCCTTCTTCATCACCACTATCACCTTCTTCCCGCTGTAGTACGCTGCCATCACCTCCATGCCGACCCCGATGCTGGGCTGCGAAACATCCGCTACGATCGCGTCGCTCCCCTCCACCCCGAGCCTGTCGCGGTGGAAGATGTTCAGAACCGAGGGGTCGTGAGCTTCCAGCGAACCCAAGACCCATGGAGAGGAGACCTCGTTTCCAGAATCGACTATCGCCTTGGCCATCACCCGGGCCCTGACTTGTTCCCTGTTCGCAACCATCGGCACTGAAAGGTAGATTCTCAATTGGCGCTTCGGGAGGGAGGGGATTGTTTAGGTTTTCTTGTGAGCGAGCACGTTCATCGGGGGCGCAGTGGCCTTGCGGTGGTCGCAATGGTCCGGCTTGTGGGCATAGCAATAGGTGGAACCGCATACGTGGCAGACATAGTAGAAGCCGCTGCTCAGGCTACGGCCGCAGAAGCCGCACGCCTGCTTTGCCTTCTCCTGCTGCCCGGTGTACATCCTGCCTCTCACCTAGGATGATATGTAGGGGGGATGGTAATAAGCGTGGATGACGTATTTGCAATACTTTACCAGGGAAGTGTGAAAGTATTTGGATAATCTGATTCACTTCACACCGGGTAAAATGTGAAACCCAGTCTGGGTGTCGGACCGGTCATGTCATCCGGGAGAGACCCAGATCAGCGCGCACTTCGTCCCCTTGTCCCGTTGAATCTGGATGAGGAGATGTTTCTCGCCTTGCGGAGGTCGGAGTCGCTTCTGATGCGGAAGAAGGAGTCGAGTCCTGGGTCGAGGGGAAGGACGAAAGTTTCGATGTCGACGTAGGTGACGTCGTACAGATTGCCTATCAGATTGGCTAGGGAACGCCTCTTCAGTCCTGCGGCAGCCTTCAGAAAGGCCCGACGGTTGTAGACGGACAGGAGCGGCTCCGTCCTTCCGTCTTTCCATCTCGGAATGGCAGCGTCGAACCCCCGGATGCTCTCGTAAAGATGGAACAGGACATTGGGTTTCACGAAGGGGGACGAGGAGGCTACAACCAGACAGTTCTCCGAGCCGCTGGCCTTGAACCCTGACATTATCATCGAGAAGGTCGTGCTTCCGTTCCTGTCTATGACCGCCTTTACACCGAACGGCGCTATGGCTTCCACGACCGACAGGGTGGGCTCTCGACCGAAGATGACGAAGATCTCATCCGCGACAGTCCAGACAGAGTCGAGCGCATATTCCAGAATCGTCGACTTCGATGGTGCCCCGAACCTGCTGGGCAGGACCCTCCCTTCCATCCCGTCAGTCAGAATCAGGGCGCACTTGTTCAAACCTGCGACCCGGCAATCGGGCAGGTCTTGGTCGCAATAATAAGACTATGCCGCTACCGCTTGTACCCGATTTTCCGGAGAAACTCGCGCCTATCCTTCTTGTCCTCGTCGGACTCGACCCCCTTGGGCGAGACTCCGTCGACCACCCCGAGGATTGCGCGCCCCTCGCCGACATCCGCCACCAGGACCGTGACCGCGTTTGAGGTGGCGCAGAAGATCCCTGTCACCTCTTCGACCGACTTGACCCTGTTCAGGACGTTGATCGGAAACGCTCCCTTGAGCAAGATTACGAAACTGTGCCCTGCGCCGAGCCTGCGGGCGTACTCAGTAGCGAGCGAAGTCGCCTCCCGGTCTGACCCGTCGAACCTGACGAGCGCCTTCCCCGAGGCTTCGCAGAACGCAATGCCGAACTTGATTCCCGGCATGGATGTGACCAGCGCCTCGTAAAGGTCTTCGACTGTCTTGACGAAATGACTCTGCCCCAGTATCAATTGGTATCCTTCGACTGCTTCAAGGGGGACGCTTTCGATTTCCACGCCTGAAGGTCGGCGCATGGACCTCAAATCCCTTTTGATTCGGATGTCGCTGCGACCCCTCAAGGCGGAAGCCCCCCTTCAGGTGCGCGCCTTCAGCTTGTGTTTTAAGCTCAAACCGAATCAGATGGAATTGTCAAAGCTACGCGGGCTGCTGAGGACTCGAGGCCCCCAAACCAGGCCGGCTCTTCCCAGTACCCCTCGGCCCGCACCGCCCCCGGAGAGAATCCCAGACGGTGCAGTTGTCCTCGAGAAATACAGGGTGCCTGCGGGGGCCGACTCCGATTCCTCGGCAGAGGTGACGATCTTTGAAGCGGACTCAATGGGAAGATACCATGTAGCCCTCCCCCCTTTGGACTCTGAGGAGTCTCGCGCTCTCAGCATATTGAGGGACAACCTGAGAAGCGCGATACCCGTCGACGCCAGCGGTAGCCCCGAGGAGGTGATCGAGAGGTACCTCTGGGAGACAGCCGAGGGCGCTGGCATCAGTTCGGTCGTAAGGCAGTCGCGGCCCAAGCTCCTGTATTACCTGATGAAGGACTTCGCCGGGTACTGGGAGATCGACCCCCTAATCAGGGACGACGGGATTGAGGAGATCTCGGTCGTGAGGTTTGACTGCCCAGTCCGAGTCGTGCACAGGAGATTTACTGAGTACATGTTCATCGAGACGAACGTGACGTACGAGAGCGAGGACCGTCTCCAGGCGTTTATCAGGCGACTGGCCCAGTTCGGGGGGACGACGGTCTCGCTTGCGCAACCATCGCTGGAGGTGACCCTTCACGGTCCCTCGGACAGGAGGGTTACGGCGACTCTGGGGGACGAAATCTCGAGACCAGGCTCGACCTATTCGATTAGGAAGCAGAAGGAGAACCCGCTCACCATAGTCCAGCTGGCAGCCCCTGAGGTTCCTCGGCCGAGGAGAATCGCCTCCGCGGAGGGGGACCGGACATCCTCGGGCTACGAAGAGGACCCTTTCCACAAGACGCTCTCGGCGCTCATGGCCGCCTATTTCTGGCTCCTGCTCGAGAGAACGACGAACGTTCTCGTGGCCGGGGAGACCAGCTCTGGCAAGACTACGCTGATGAATGCCATACTCGCGCTGATGAACCCTCGGGCGAAGATAGTCACAGCCGAGGACGTCCTTGAGATTAATCTCCCCGAGCACCTTCACTGGGAGAGGTTGAAGACCAAGTCCTCCCGGGCAGGACTCTCCCCGAGTTCCGGGCGGTACGAATACACCCTCGCCGACCTGCTCAAGCTGGCGCTCAGGTTCTCGCCAACGATTCTCAGCCTCGGGGAGATGCGGGGGGAGGAGTCGGAGACGATGGCAGCCGCAATCACTCTGGGGTTCTCCACTATGGCCACCATACACGCCGAGAACGCGGAGAAGTGCGTGCAGAGGCTCACGACCCCCCCGATGAGGTTCACTGCTGGGCACCTTCGCGACGTTACTGCCATCGCGACGATGAGGAAGATCATGCTGCCTGATGGGCCGGTGGTGAGGCGGGTCGTGAGCGTGGACGAGATCAGGCCCACAGGGTCGGATGGGCACGAGATTCTGAACATCTTCAGGTACGACTACGCGACCGACTCCTTCGCCCCGACCACCCCTGCAGAAGTCCTTGACCGGAGCTTCAGGCTGAACGAGATCGCGAACAGTTTCGGTTGGAGTTCGGCACGCGTGCAACTGAGCTTGGCGAACAGGGCTGCATATGTTGCCGATTCCATTCGGTCGAAGGATTTCACACCGGACGCGATCGCTTCCATGGTGAGGCGCTACTCCACAAGGGAGTCACGTCTGGAATTGGCCAGGTCGGGGACGTGAAATGGGCACGATCAGAGGAGTGTTGCCCGCGGGTGCGCTCTTCTGTTTTGCGTTCCTGTCATTCTTCGCGTACTTCAGAATCCCGATGCCGCCGACCCATGTCGGGGAAGCAGAAGCCGCGATTCTTCTGAACTCTGGGTTGGGGGCAGTCATCGGGGGGTCCTACGCCATCCTCAGGCAGCTCGCTTCACCCGCGCACCAAAGAAACAGGCCTGCGCAATGGGTCAGAAGAGGCGCCAGGACTCTTTGTCTCTTGCTCGCTCCGGGGTTCATCTTAGCCTACCTTGGTACCCGCGAAGCGGACCTGCTGGTCCCGCTCCCAGGCCTCTTGACACTCATGGTAATCTCCCTCAAGGAGGAGCACTTGCACCCGCGAGCGATGAAGGAGTTCCTTGCCCTTCGCATGCCAGAAGACAGGGCGGTCGCCTTCGTGACAAAGCACAGGCGCCTGAGGCAACTGGCGCAACGGAGGTCGCGTCGGATCGCGACGCTGTATGCTAGGGCAGGAGAGGTAGGCAACCCGTATGCAGTTTCGGCCCGCTCGCTGATGTGGTTGCTCACAACGGCGCTCTCGCTCGGGGTCGTCGCATTCCTGGCGTCGATCTGGGAGTCACCCCTGTTTGGGTTGGTCGGACTTCTTCCTGTGGCGCTTTACTTCTCGGTCGAGATCCGTCTTCATGACAAGATCTCCCAGAGGCGGGAAGGGGTTGAGAAGGAGCTCCCGTTCTTCTCCATACTCGTGAACGTCCTGGGCAGCGCCGGCGTCCCGCTTTACACAGTCCTGGAAGGCATAGTCGATTCCGAGATATTCACCCGAATAAGGGCGGAAGCCCGTCTGGTCAAGCGGGACGTCGGGATTTTCGGAGCCGACCCGAACGAGTCCCTTGAGAGACTCGCCTCGAACCACCCGTCAAAGAAGTTCAGCTCTTTCCTGGACGGCTATTCGAGCAAGGTCAGAAGCGGGGGGGACATGCCTGCCTACCTCGCGGGTGAAAGCGGGTTCCTCTTGCGGGAGCTTGAGGAAGAGTGGGCAAGGTACGCGGGTCGAGCAGGGATGATAGGAAGCATGATGATAACAGTCTTCGGGGTGATTCCGCTCCTCCTGATGGTCGTAGGGATGTTCTCGCCCGGCGTCTCCATATTCGGTCTCGCGCTCTTCACCGGTCTTGGGGTCCCACTCTTCACAATACTCCTCGTCTACCTTGCCGGGCGCATGCAACCGGTTGGCGAGAGAGTCCCCAAGGGCGCGGCAAGGCGGAGCCTGCTCCTGTCGATTCCCGGTCTCGGATTCGCAGCCCTGGCCAACCAGGTGTGGCTGGCTGCGGCATCAGGGCTGTTCCTCTTCCTGGTGGTCTACGGTTTCTCGGTCAAGGACCAAATTCGGCAGATGAAAGAGGTGGATGAGGCTCTCCCCGGTTTCCTGAAGGACCTGCTAGAATTCAAGAGGCAGGAGTACGACCTGGCAAGAGCGGTCGTCAAAATCGCCGAGAGGAGCCGGTACAGCCCCACTTTCGACAGGCTTCTTTCCCAGGTCGCCGTGCAGATCAAAGCTGGGGTCCCGGTCGACGAACTCGCAATCGACGCCAAGACCAGGCTCGCCAGGATGGTGTTCTTCGTGTTGGGAAAGATGAGTCTGTCAGGAGGCGGGACTGTGGAAACGGTATATCAGCTGTCAGCGTACACCTCAAAGGTCGTGGAGATGAAACACAATGCCCAAGCGGAGATGCGCCCGTACCTCTTGCTCTCCTATCTCTCCCCGGTGCTCTTGGCGTTCGGGGTTGCCTTCGTAGGGGGGATACTGAGGTCGTTCAGCGGAACAGTCTCTGCAGGGCTCTCCACACTGCACCAGTCTGGCTACCAGGTGGGGGGTGCGTCGGCCGCGATGTCCGAGATTTCAAGCCTCCTTGTCGTAGTCTCCGCAGCCGCACTTGGCATCATAGGAGCGAAGATGGTCGATTTTACCATAAGGAATACCTTGAGGGCGTCGATCAACGTGGTCGTAGCTGTGAGCGCGACCTTCGCCCTCACCTTCGTCAGCTTCCCTGGGATCATCCACCTTGCTGTGTGAACTGCCTCCGGCGATTCCGCTGCGTCTCTTGTGATAGCTGACCGAGTCCGTCCTAATGTTATTACCGTGGCGAACGACACCCCGGAGCGTGGCCCCGCTAGTCAAACGCCTGGAGAAACCCGGCACGCTTGTGTCCCGCCTCGATAGCCACCAGCTTCATTCAGGCTATGTGGTGCTGGAACCCGGCAAGGAAGTAGGGGAACACACGACCGAAGACGGCGAGGAGTTGATCGTGATGGTCGAGGGGGAGGCAGATGTCATGTCCGGCGGACACACAGAAACAGTCGATGCCCCTTGCGTGGTGCTCGTACCCGCGCATACGATTCACAACGTCAAGAACAGGTCCAAGACCCTTCTCAAGTATGTGTACGTCGTATCTCTGCTACATCATTAAGGACGGTCCCGGCTCTCACGACACATACAGGCCCTTACCCCGTCTAAGACGGGAAAGACGTGGCATGACCGGTACGACCCGCACCATCTTTACCGCCACCTGCGCTACTGCCACAACTACCACCAATACCACAGACGCCGACATTGTCACTGCACTGCATCACGAAAGAGGCAACAGAATCGCCTCCCGGTGTCCGTTAAATATCGCGCGCCAGTCCATTGGTGATGAAAATCACTCATCGCCGCTCAGGCATCTCGCAGAGCATGGACCTCTTCATCATCATAGCCGCAGTGCTCAGTGCCGGTGGGGTGGTCACTGCGTCGGTCTACGGCCTCGTCAACAGCAGTTCGTCGCAGTACAGCATCCAACTGGTACAGTCATCCCTCATCGGAACCTCTACGGCTGCCACCAGCTACACGCCCACCCTGAGCTTCACAGTGAAGAACACAGGATCCCAGTCAATCACACTGTTCTCTTCAACCACCGCCTCGACAGTCAAGCTGACATTCAACACTCTCACCTATACCGGTACCCTCTCTTGTCCGACGAGCACAAGCCCGACGAGTGCAATCAGTTCGGGAACTGCCCCCGCCTGGGGAGTCGGATCATTCAGTCCGCCGTGTTCAACCGCCTCGCCAATAGACAGCCCGACCGTGACATGGACTTCTTCCGGTAGCAGCATCCTCACGCCTGGACAACAGGTCACATTCACGTTCTCGATGCCCTTCTCGGCAACCACCCTCAGCATCCCAATCACAACAGGTTCCCCCTACACTCTCTCCATTCAGTTCGGAACGGCCATACTCTCAACCCAACTCACCTCCCAGTAGAAGGGGTTGGCCATGCGCCCCTTCCCCCTCTCTTTCGGGGTGTGAGCGGAGTGATCATTCAGAAATCCAAGCGGAAGCGGGCCGTCAGTGAGCTTTACGCTTCGTTGATGATGGTGGGTGTCACCCTGTCATTCGGCAGTGTCGTGACCGTAGCGGCAGTAAACAGCTTCAATCTTACGAGCAGCTCCGCCTCTGCCGCGATAGCGGTCCAAGAAGCCTCCGCGGGGCAGCAGATCTCGCTCCTCTATGGGACAGTAAACGGTCTCGTTGTCAACGGCTGCCCGACATACAGGGGAGCGGACGGCCTGACATACCATTCCCAGACCACTTACACTCTGGCACTCTACGACTACGGGTCCATCCCGTTCACTCCAAACGAGATCTTCGACAACAGCACCATGATCGCGACCTGGAGTGGCTCACCGACGAACACCCTCGCTGCGGGAGGAGCCACTGTCTTCACCATTGCCACGCCGTGCGCCAGGCCGTCAGGGCAGACGTTCCTTCTTGTCGACACCTACGGAGACGAGGTCCAGGTTGGAACCTAGAAGCAAGCCTGCAGTGTCGACATACCTCGAGGTCTTCATACTAATCGGGGTGGCCACGGGCGGGTCTGCGCTGGTGTATTCTGCGACCGCCACATACTCGGGGGCGGTCAGCGGGCCGGCCGTCAACGTCTCTGACGTATCGATCAGGCAGGGGTCAAGCGTTGCCCTCGTCCAGATGGTGGTCGCCGACACTGGGACGACAGCGTTCAGCTCCTTCACTGTGACCGTCGCGGGGGGCTTCCAGTCGTCGCCCTCGTACTGCCTCACTCTCTTCAACCGGGCCACATCGGCCTTTGTCCAGCCGTACACTGGCATCTGCGCCACCCCGACGGGAACCACTGCCGGGTCCATCACAGCGACGCCCACTGACACCATCACCCCGGGTCAGAACGTCCTGACAGCGATCGTCATCTACGGCAACGTGTTCGTCGTCGGTAGCACCTACTCGGTCACAGTGCTCACATCTTCTGCATCCCTGCAACAGGTTTCGGCGGTGGCTACACCAGCATGAGAACCTTCAAGAAACGGCAGCGAATCGGAGGGGTGACGTCACGACGTAGGGGAATCGCGTCAATCATAGGGACAATCATCTTCGTCCTGGTGCTGATGGTCGCGATCGGCGCGCAGACCTACGTTCAGGGGCTCCAGGCGCAGTCCAACCAGATCGCGGACTCCGCCCAACAGCTGGTCGAGAGGCGGTCTGCTGAGGTCCTGGTCTACTCCGGCTCCGGCGCAGGTTCGCTTGCGATCACGAACTACGGTCTCTCCGCGTCTGTGATCACCGCAGTTTTTTTGAAGTATCCGAATGGTACAGTATTCAGGATGCCGGTCGCAACAGACGTGCAGCTGCCGCTGGGCACGAGCACTGGAGCCTTGCAGTCGGTGATTCCTACCCAGACCTGCGGCTCTACTACCTGCCTGGCAGACTATGGGGCTGTGGCCAACGGCCTCGGTCCTACCGGGAGTCTCATAGGGGTCGGGACCAGCTACGGGAACACCTTCTGGTACGGTCCCTTCGAGTCAATCGTGAACTGGTCCAATCTGAGTGACCTGCCTCCAGGGTGCGCCGCGAACCAGTACGTGACTGCGGTAGGTTCCACAGTGACCTGTTCTCAGGTCGGCTGGGGTCAGCTGACAGGTTATCCGTCTCCCTGCGCATCGAACCAGTACGTCTCAGCATACGGGGCGACGCTTACCTGCTCCCCGATTTCGCTTTCCTGGGCGCAGCTCACCGGCTTCCCCCCGGCCTGTCCAGTGGGCCAATTCATTTCGGCGCTGGGGGCGACCCCCGCGTGCGGGGCAGCTGGGTCTTTGACGAGCAGGGTCGCTTCCGCTGTGACAACTACGTCCTATACGACGTATGTCTCCACTACGCTGTCTGTCTCAATTGCAGCTAACACGAACTACCTTTTCACAGCGCAGCTCGGAGCGGGCACGACCTCATCCGTGGGTTCCGTAATGAACGTGGTCCTCCACGCCCTCCCCAGCGGCGCCTCGGTAGTCTTCTTTTGCATGTGGATCCCCGGGGGCGATACTTGCGTTGTCCCACTGACCAGCAACGCGCTCAGCATCGGCGGAGAAAGCGCGTATCAAGTTGTGGGTTTGGTCACGGGCGGTGCCACAGGAGGCACGCTCCAGCTTGACTTCCGCGTGGACCCGGGGAGCGCTGGGTCGAATGCAATCATCAAGGCAGGCTCCTTCATGACCGCCCAGCCCGTCCAATAAGGGACTCCGGAAACCGCCAGGTTGCATCCTCTGGGGTTCGTCCGGTCAGGTCAGGGGACTGGCGGCATTGACCTCATTGACGGTTTCAATCCGTTCCCTCGCCGTCGTGAGTGCAGAGGAGCGAGGCGCCAATGCTACTGAACTGCGCGAACGGGTCAGATCTTCCGGGCCAGTTTGGAGACTTGTTCCTTCATAACGTCGAGCGACTCCCTCAGTTCTTCCTTCTTCCTTCCGAGCCCAAGCTCGCGCACCAGACTTCGACTGAGCAGCCCTCGGTCCTCGTCGGTCAATGAGCTCAACAGCGCCTGACCCCGGGCAGAGGCGTTCCCTTTCGGGAGGCGGGCGACCGAGACTGCAAAGAGAAGCTCCATGACCTGCCTGCCGAGGAAAGAGTAGCATTCCGCATGGTCGCTCAGGTCCCCCAGCTGTTCTGCCTTCCGCTTCACGATCTGGAAGCTGACTTCAGAGAAGGTTCCACTCCCGTCCTGTGGCCCCATTTGGCGCGAAGCCATGAGGTCATACAGGAGGAACAATCCGTCCAGCCTTTCTGCACACGACTTCCTCGACGCGTGTTCCAAGCCAGCTGCGTGGGTAAAGGCCTCGAAGTTCCTGGGGTTGTCCTTCGATAGCTCCCTGAGCTGGTCAAGAAGGTGGCTGGGAGAGGGAATCATTTCGCGGGCGAGGAGCCAAGCGGACGCGAAGCTGTATGATGCAGAGAGGACCCAATAATTCGCATCGTCGGACCTCCCCATAGACAGTGACTCCTCCGCCCTCCCCAGGGCTTTCAGACAGGAGGCGAGCCTCGCCTGCGATGCTCTCCGCGCGTTCTCGTTGACGACCGCAGTCGCGGCAGCCATGCTGGTCGAGAGGACCAGGCTGGTGTCTTTGACCGGCTTGGCCTGGGCCAAGGAGATGGCCACCTCCGGGTCCGAGGGCTTCAGGGCCTCCCTCTCGGAGAGAAAGTACAGGTCGCAGAAGGTGTCACCTAGCTTGACGGAAGTGGCCGGTCTGACATCATTGGAGATAAGGTACACATCAAGTTCGCAGGACTCCCTTGCCATCCCGGTCGCATTGCACCCTACGACTGCTACCGCTGAGTCCTTGTAGGTGTCCAGAATCGGTCTGAGCAGACTCGCAGCCGGCAGGGGACGCCACCTCATGCGCCCGATGGCCCCAGACAAGCCCATATGACTCTTGGGGGTCTGGGTTTACCCCCGAACGGGGCGCCCGGGAGTGATTTCGGGGTCGAAACGGGTCGTTCTCATGAGAGGCCGGAGAAAATCGAGGAAATTGCGGAAACTGGCCACAAGGCTTATATACTTAAGCTGGAGGATTCAATATTGCACCGGATTGGGATATAACGCTTTCGGTGGTAGATAACATGTTCTCAGACAAAGACTTCTCGCGGCTGCTGAAGCTGCAAAAGGCGCTCGACAAGTGCCCACGCTGCGGGAAAGGTCCGATGGTGGTAGACACCGCAGGGGGGGAGCTGCTGTGCGGCAACTGCGGTTTCGTAGTGAAGGAGAAGATTGAGGAAGTTGGGCCCGAGTGGCGCGCCTTCTCGAAGGAAGAGAAGGACGACAGGTCGAGAGGGGGCATACCGACGTCGATAGCCATGCACGACATGGGCCTCGCGACTGTGATCGGCGGGATAAACAAGGACGCGTCGGGCAAGTCGCTCTCTGCGTCCATGAAAGCCACGGTGGAGAGACTCAGGACCTGGGACAGCCGGAGCCAGGTGCACGAGCCGGTCGACAGGAACCTTAGGCAGGCGTTCAGCGAGCTTGACAGGCTTTCCGACAAACTCTCTGTCTCGGACGCGGTCGTCGAGAAGGCCGCCTACGTCTACAGAAAGTCCCTTGAGAGGGGTCTTGTGAGAGGCAGGTCCATTTCAGCAATCATCGCCGCTTCTCTTTACGCAGCTTGCAGGGACACCCAGACCCCCAGGACGCTGAAGGACCTCGCCGCAGTAAGCAACGTGAAGAAGAAGGACATCGCGAGATGCTACAGGCTGCTTCTGAAGGAGATGGACATCAAGATGCCGGTGGTGGACCCGACGAAGTGCATCTCCAGAATCGCCTCCAAGGCTGGTCTCTCGGAGAAGACGAAGAGGAGGGCGCTAGAAATCCTGAAGCGGGCCGAGGAGACCCGGATATCTGCCGGTAAGGACCCGATGGGACTGGCGGCTGCCGCGCTGTACGTCGCTTGCACCCTGGAGGGCGAGGACAAGACACAGAAGGACGTCGCAGAGGCAGCGGGGGTGACCGAGGTCACGATCAGGAACCGCTACAAGGGCCTTCGTTCGGCCCTCGGCATCTGAGCCTCAGTCTTCGGCTATCAGCCGGTTCTTCCGGATGGCCTGCAGTTTTTCGGCCGGGAACAGAGCAGCGAAATTCGCGCGAAGGATCTTTACGTACATGTCGGTCTCAGCTTCGTCCATGAACTGGAACATGTACCGCCCGCTGTAAGGGTCGGGGGACCCTTCCCGCCTGAGGAACTCGATGTGAATCAACGGGTCCCCCTGCTTGATGGTTATGGGGGTCCTTTCGTTGCTAAGATTGACGAGCTCCAGGGCGAGCCTCCCCACGAACCCGCTGTGTACCTTGACCGAATTGAGGAACGACAGCCCGAGCCTCCCGAACCTGCTCTTGGACGTCAGGTGGGCAACGCAGTCAGGCGGGGTGAAGACGATTTCCTTTGAGATCATGTTCCTGTGCTCCAGGTAGTGCAGGGTCCTGTCCTCTCTGACGGTGAGCACATAGCCGTCCCCATCGAATGCGTTTTCATCAACAGGATGGATCACCTTGTACTTCGACACCATTTCTCGCAGGATCGATGCGCCCAGGACCGTCATGCTTTCGCCCACCGCCCCCCCTTCCGCACCTTAAGAACTTCGGGCGTCATAGCGCGGTCGCCTCAGCCCGTCCTCTGATCACCCTTGTGACCCCCAGATAGACTACAAGGAAGAAGCTGACAATCCCGATTCCGTCGAGGAAGTTGTAGGTGACGACCTGCTGCATGATGTAGCCCGGGTCTGCGTTCCATGGGATTCCGTACGCCCCCTGCCCGTAGAAGGCGAACGCGCTGCCGAGGTAGTCGATCCCCCAGTGAGTCAGAACGGCGACGTGAAACCCGTACTTCACATAGAGATACCCGAGAACCAGGCCCCCGTACGTTGCTTCCGGGAGTTTCCCCAGCTCCCAACCCGAGCCGGAGGCGATGTGCGCGAACCCGAATGCAACTGCGCCGAGGACGACCACGGCCCACACGACAGCTGCCTTTTGAGACCCGATCTCGTCCGTCTCGTAGCAGGCTGCCGGCCTCCACAGCGACTTCAGCGCGCTCTTCCAATGCATCCCCAGTGAGAGGACCAAAGCGACGAGACCCACTATGAGGAATCGGAAGCCGAACTCTTCAACGAAGGGGGCGGTCGTGACTGACAGGAAGATCGCCAGGGCAGGTCCCGAGGGGCCCCCGATTGGGACCCCGCCGGCTGCAACCGCTGTGTCGACGTAAGTCGCTGTGAAGGCGAGAAACCCGATCGAGACCACCGCGACGACCAGCCCGTTCGACATCAATGAAGACAGACCCCGTCTGAAGCCGGCTGAGAAGGCAGCGAGAGGATTGGGCCCAGACGCAGCGGCGACCACAAAGAAGATGGCGTAAATGGTCATCATTGCGGCGAAGAGCCCCCACACGGGCAGGGGTGTCGGGATCCTCACGGGCAGGGGGCCGATTAGTAGGGACTGAATCACCAAGGTGCCGGCTCCCAAACCTGGAGAAAGCTGTGTAAACAGGATGGCGTAGATGCCAGCAGGGAACGAGAGCACAGAGAGCAGGAGGGTGAAGGCGAAAAGCAGGCCTACCACGACAACTGCAGCCTTGACAAGTAGACTAGTCGCGTGTCCCTCGGGTTCGGCGCTCAATCCTTCCTAGGTTCGCCAAGCCCGGATTCTATGTCTTTCTCCAGGAAGACAGTGCCACGGTATCCGCAGGCCGAACAGACGTAGTCCTGCGGTATCAGCCACCCTCCTAGCTTGCTCCCCCTCTGAAGGGGTTTTAGGCACCTGGGGCAGAGCTTGTCCACAGGCGTGAACGGGCTCTTCCTGGCAAACTTCGGCTGACTGTCGGCCGGGTCGCTTCCTGGCTGCAAGCGCAACAGCGCTCGCTGTGAGAGCTTAAAACCATTCAAGACCCTATGCTGCCAGGTTCACTTGCTGAATTCAGGAGCCAGAATCCCCGTCGATGCCAGTTGAACACTGCTACGTCTGCGGAGCCCTGATGGTCGAGATCCAGACGTGCAAGTACAGTTGCCCGAGGTGCGGGGCCCTGCTTGACTGTGAAGACGTCGCCGGACTACCCAGATAGCACAGACGTGCTCTCTAGTGGTTCTCAGGGAGGTGGGATCCTCGCTCGTGTCTGACCGGAGGGGTTGGGTCTTCGCTAAAGACCCGAAACGCCTCCTCAACGCTGGCCCTGTCGTGCACGACAGCCCTGACTGCCCTGATCATTCCGACTGGATTGGTTGACTGGAAGATGTTCCTCCCCATGTCCACGCCTGAGGCACCGCTCGATACCCCCTTTCTTGCGAGCTCCAGGGCTTCCCTCTCGGCCAGCTTCTTTCCCCCTGCGATTACCAGCGGGACCGGACACGAATCGACTACCTCCTCGAAACCCTCGCAGTAGTAGGTCTTCACCGCGTGCGCCCCCAATTCAGCTGCAATCCTGCATGCAAGCCCAAGGTACCGTGCGTCTCTGGCCATTTCTCTTCCGACCGCGGTCACAGCGAGGACTGGGACCCCGTAATGCTCGCCTTCGTCGACCAGGTGCGCGAGGTTCATCAGCGACTCCTTCTCGTGCTCTCCGCCGACGAATATGGAGACTGCCACAGCGGCCGCGTTGAGCCTGATCGCTTCCTCGATCGACGTCGTGACCCCCTCGTTGGAAAGCTCCTTGAGGACGCTAGTCCCCCCCGAAACCCTGAGGACTATCGGCGGGGCACGCTCGGGGATGATCGAGGTTCTGAGAACCCCCCTAGTCAGCATAAGCGCGTCAGTATAAGGCAAGAGTGGAGTTATCGTTCTGCGTGGGTTCTCCAGCCCGGTGGTCGGGCCCTGAAAGTAGCCGTGGTCGACAGCGAGCATCACGGTTCGCCCGCCGTGCATGATCATGGAGAGTCTGCTAGCCAAACCCCAGTCCAAGATTCTCTGGCCCCTCTCGGGCTGGCAGGCTCCGGGTCTCCATTTTAAGCCTGTCCCGCCCTTCCCTTGGCGCTACGGAGTCAGAACTACCTTCATTCCCTTGCCGGACGTGGCTGTTTCCACGGCCTCCCCGAACTCTGCAAGGGGGAACCTGTCGGTGATTAACGAGCGGAACCCGCCAGAATGCGCCGATACCACTTCGAGAGCCCTGCTGGTCTCCTTCTCGGTAGCTCCGTAATTGGTGATGACCGAGATTTCAGAATTGAAGGCGTCGCTGAAGTCGTAGTCTAGGGAAGAGCCTTTGGGGGGCACCCCGAAGATGCAGACCCTCCCCCCCTTCCTCACTGACTGAAGCGCCTGTGTTACCGCTTTGGCGCTCCCCGAGGCGGCGATGACAACGTCCGCGCCCCTCCCCCCAGTCTCCTTTCTGACTGCTTCAGGGACTACAACTCTGCGTGCGTCAAGAATCACCCCGACCTTCGCCCTCTCCGCGAATTCCAATCTCGCGTCGACGATGTCGCTTATCATCACCTTCGCCTTCAGCAGTCTCAACAGGAGCGAGTGAGCCATCCCGGCAGGCCCAGCCCCCACAACGAGGACCGATTCGCCCGCCTGGACTTCGCACCTGTCTTGCGCCCTTATGCAGCAGGCCAACGGCTCTATCAGGCTGGCCTCTTCAAAGGACAGGGAGTCGGGGAGGGTGAGTACACCCCTCCTGCTGACGTTCGGGGCTGGCACCCTGAAGAACTCGGAGAACCCTCCGGGGTCGAGGTTGCTTGTCCGGTAGTCGTTGCACATGGTTTCGCTCCCGTTGGTGCAGTAGTGGCAGCGGCCGCATGCTACGTGGTGGTGCGGAAAGACCCTGTCCCCCTCCCTGAGACCTGTCACTCCCTCACCGACATTCGAGACGACTCCGACCGCCTCATGGCCGAGGACAGGCATGGCCGCCGTGTAATGGCCTAGCATCTTCTCGATGTCTGTGCCGCACAATCCGCACGCCTTCATCTCGACCAGTACCTCTCCGGGGCCGACGGACGGAACTGGGACCTCGGAGAGTTCTGCCTTGAGCCCGCCGCCGTCCCCGGGCCTGCGCAGCATGACGGACTTCATGAGAACCCGCTGAGGGACCCCTTCGGTGGATATAAGCGAAAGGACGCTCCCCACAGCCCTCCACCATGTAGGCTCAGCCTGACACGACTATGGTCCCAGTCATCCACGAGTGTATTGCACAGTGGTACTGGTACGTCCCCGGCACAGTCAGGGTCACGGAAAACGACTTCCCCGCGTTGACATTCCCCGAGTCGAAGGCAGTCGCTCCGCTCGGGACGCTCGTGGAGGTGACCGTGTGGACTACGCTGTCGCCATTGGTCCACACTATTGTGTTGTTCACTCCCACAGTCACCCTTATCGTTGCCGGCTGGAATGTGAGGCCTTGATTCCCTCCCACCCCGGAGGGGATGGACACCTGGACTGTCTGAATGACCGGGGTGGTTGTCGAGCTGGAACCCGGCAGATAGTACGTAGCGTATACAGCGACTGCGGCAACCACGACGAGCACGACTGCGAGGATTGCCACGGCCCCTGCAGTCCCGATTCCTCTCCTTCGGTAACGCATGGCGAACTGTCAGATGCGGCCGGGGCCGGTCTTTAGACCTTTCCGGACTGTACAGACTTGAGCATCGCTTCGGTTTCCTGTTTTCGGAACCCGCTTCAAGTTAATAACCTCCCGGAAGAATGTGCAAACTAAGGGCGGGTCAGTTGGGACTTCCGGAGAAGATCAAGAAGATAGAGGATGACCTCCATCGAACTCAGGTCAACAAGAAGACGGAGCACCACGTCGGCCTCCTGAGGGCCAAGCTTTCGAGACTGAAGGCGGAGCAGGAGGAGCAGCAGTCGAGACGGGCCGGTAGCGCCATCGGATACGACGTCAAGAAGTCTGGGGATGCCACAGTCGTCCTTATCGGCCTCCCCAGCGTCGGGAAGTCCACCCTCCTGAACAGGCTCACCAACGCGAAGTCGAAAGTGGCGTCGTATCAGTTCACGACCACCGAGGTGGTCCCCGGGATAATGGACTACAAGGGCGCGCGAATCCAGATTCTGGACCTCCCGGGAATCATACAGGGGGCCTCGAGCGGGAAGGGGTTGGGGAGGCGGGTCCTTGCTGTCGCAAGGAACGCTGACCTGGTCATGTTCGTAGTAGACGTCTTCCAACCGGAGGCGAAGCGACTCCTCGAAAGAGAACTCCGAACGGTAGGAATCAGAGTGGACGCCAGACCTCCGGACGTTGTTGTGGAGGAGACTGGGGCGGGCGGGATATCGGTTTCCGCCCAGGTCAAGCTCACGAAGATCAGCGAGCAGCTGGTCAAAGAGATCCTGAGGGTCTACGGGGTCAACAGCGCGAGGGTGGTTATCCGGGAGGACATCGACGACTCGCAGCTGGTGGACGTCCTCCTCAAGAACAGGTCGTACACCCCTTCCCTCACTGTGATGAACAAGATAGACTTGGTCAACGCCGGGTTCATCAACGAGCTGACCGACAAGCTCCCCTACCCGTTCCTGCCGATATCCGCGGAGTCTGACATGAACCTGGGGGCCCTCAGGGAGGAGATCTACCAGCAGCTCGACTTCTTGAGGGTGTATATGCGAAGAAGAACCGGAGAGACAGACTACAGGGAACCGATGATTGTGAAGAACGGGTCCACAGTTCTCGAGGTCTGCAACAAGGTTCACAGGAACATGAAGAACGACTTCAAGTATGCTCTCGTTTGGGGAAGGAGCGTGAGGTTCGGGGGGCAGCGCGTGGGGATTGACCACCGCATGATGGACGAGGACGTACTGACAATCGTGACCAGATAGATCCGGCCAGGACCCGCGGGTTCTGTCAAGTTGACAGGCCCTCGCCCTGTTTGTTCTCGGTGTCAACCGTCGGGCCCTGAGGCCGAATGAGAGGGGCGAGATGGACGCTGAATCTGGCTTTCGGTTCCTTAACGCACTTTATTCTGAAGAGTCGTGGATTTGATTATGAAGGCTGAGGCCTTGCTTTCCTATTTCAGGCCCGATACCATCTATTGCGGAGATGCCAGCGACGTTCTCGCCAACTTCCCAGAAGAATCAATCGACCTAATTTATGCCGACCCGCGTCACGCTTTTATACAAGATGGCGAAAAGGAACACTGGAAGCGTATGCTATGGCCACGGACATTGCTCTGATCCAGGTCATCTTGCAGTTCATAGGCGTCTTCGTTTCCCTGTCCATCGCCTATGTTGCCTTTAAGGGGCTAGAGAAGACGGAAAGCCCGGCCCTGCTTCGGCTCGCAACAGCCTTCGTCTTCCTCGGTTTCGGGTTCATGGTTGAAGGTCTGGCGGGGCTGAACGGGTTCGTACCCATCCTCCCTGCTCTGACCACGACTGTGGTGATCGCTGGACTCCTCATGGAGACTACAGGGTACTTCTTCTTGGCGTTTTCTCACGGGGTGGACGTGGTCTTTTCTAAGAAGATTGGCGCCGCCCTGCTCATCTTCCCTGCAATCACTCTGACCGGGACCCAGCTGACAGACATCCTGAGCATCCTGTCCTTCTACTTCATCCTCTATGGGGTAGTTGAGACAGTCTACTCGTACGGCCGGGACAGGCACCCCCAGACCCTCCTGATTGCAGTCGGTCTGGCGTCAATCGGTGTCGGAACCTTCGTCCAGTGGTTATCACTTTTGTACCCCCAGGTTGATGTTCTTTCACTAGTTCAGATTATAATGAAAGAGATGGGTTTGATGATGCTGTTCGTACCCGTGTTGAGCTACGTTACAGGTGGAGGAAAGAGAGTTGGCCCAATATAGGACCCAGGTCAGGATAATCGCTGACGTCCTTAGCACTGCTAGGGACATGAACACAGAGGGGGCCGGAGTCGGGGTCACGACGCTGCTTCGCGGTGGCAACATGTCGTACTCGAGGATGAGCAAGCTCCTGTCCGACCTCGTCAGTTCGGGGCTCCTCGTCGAGCTCAACAAAGAGAAGATCTCGAAGTACATGATATCCGAGAAGGGAATCCAGTTCCTGGCCGCCTACTACCACTTCGAGGACTTCGCCGAATCTTTCGGTCTCAGACTGTAGAGTCTCCTCGCGCCGCCTCGCCACTTGAACAGCCGAATTGACGAGGGGCCTCGTTGGTCCTTTGCATGGCGATTGCGAAGACTCCCTTGCGGACTCGCACCACACTCATATAGCGCAGGGCGGAAGCTCCTGAGACAATGATTGGGATGGTCGGTGCAGGAAAGGTGGGGGCCCAGGCGGCCCTCGAAATGGCATCATCGGGGCTGGACGACGTCGCGCTCGTCGACATAGTCCCTGGGCTCGCGGAAGGGGAGGCGCTCGACATCAGCCACAGGCTTTCTGACGCTGGCGTCGATGTCGGTGTCAGCGGGTCGACCGACTACGCCACGCTGAGAGGAGCCGAGCTGGTCATAGTGACCGCAGGGCTGGCCCGGAAGCCCGGGATGACTAGGATGGACCTGCTCTCCAAGAACTCCGGCATCATCACGTCTGTGGCAAGAGAGATATCAAAGAACGCACCCGACTCGATCATCCTGATGGTGACCAACCCGATGGACGCGATGACCTATGTCGCACTCAAGGCCTCAGGCTTCCCGAAACGGCGCGTAGTCGGGCAGGGGGGCGTCCTCGACAACTCGAGGTTCAAGTACGTCCTCGCGAAGAAGCTTGGGGTGTCCCGTTCCTCCATCACCTCACTGGTCATGGGGGAGCACGGAGAGAACATGATCCCTGTGGCCAGCCACACCTACGTGAGCGGAGTTCCTCTCTCGGGCATGCTCAGCGACGAAGAGGTGCTCCAGGCGATAGAGGACACGAGGAAGGTGGCAGCAGAAGTGATATCTAAGAAGGGAGCCACGATTTTCGCCCCCGGACGGTCGATTGCACGCATGGCCCAGGCCATTGTCAACGACACCAAGGAGGTGTTGGCTGCCTCCGCCTACCTCGAAGGGGAGTATGGGCTGAATGGGCTCTGCATCGGCGTTCCAGTCAAGCTCGGACGCGGAGGAGTCGAGCAAGTGTACGAGATCAAGCTCTCCGACAGGGAGAGGGACTGGTTCAACAAGGGGGCCGACACTCTGCGGGAGGCGATCGCCTCGCTCCCCCCGATGGCCCCGTAGTGGTCAAGGTGCAATCGAACCCGAAGGAAGACGCAGCCGACCCGCAACACAACCCTAAAAAACCATAATCGTCGGGCGTCGAAACGTATTGCTGATTGTGGCTCTCGTCAAGGGCGTTCCTGCCCGGACGACACAGGTCGTCGAAGTGGGCGGGGTCCTGAACAGAGAAGCCATGGACATAGTGCTGAACCCGCACGACTCGAAGACGATAGAAGCTGCCGATTTCGTCAGGAGGAGGGTCGGCGGAAAGACCGTAGCTCTGAGCATGGGCCCGGACATGAAACTCATCCCGATTATGAAGCCCCTGTTCGACGCTGAAGTCTTCGGGGTCGACGAACAGTACGTCCTGAGCGACAGAAAGATGGCCGGTGCGGACACCCTCGCCACATCGTACGCGGTAGCGCTCGGGGTGGTAAGAGTTGTCGAGAAGCATACGCGCGCCATCGATGACCTGGTCGAGGCGGTCAAGAAGGGTGGCTACTCTGACGTCGTGCGGTCAAAGGCCTCACAGCTCTATTCTGCCAACCTGATTCCGAACCGGGTCTACTCGGAGCTCCCTGCGATAACTGACAGCCTGATTCAGAAGTTCATGCGTGGCGAACTCACTTCGGCTGAAACGGTCGCCCAACTGGAGGCAGAGAAGGTCCTGCTCTCGAAATTCATCGTGGTCTCTGGGATGAAGACCACGGACGGAGAGACCGGAAGCGTCGGCCCTCAGGTCGCGGAGGGCATCTCAGAGTTCCTCGGGAAGGTCATCCCTCACGCCACCTACGTGGAGGACTTCGACGTCGACCCCGAGGCCCTCGCAGTGACATCCGAACGGAGGCTGGGATACCTCAGCCAGAAGCTCGAGATGCAGCTTCCCGCGCTGATTACGATATCCGCAGAGTACAGGCCCAGGGACTCGCCGGCGTCAAACCAGATGAAGGTACGGGACAACAACTACAGGGGGAAGACGCTTCAGGCGTTCAAGTGGACCGCAGACGACATTGGAGCAGACCCGCTACGGCTGGGGTTCGCGGGTTCCCCTACGATCGTCGGTCCCGGAATCGAAATCGGTAAGCTCCCAGTCCAGAAAGTCATCGGGAAGAACCGCGTCTTCGCGAAGGCGGCTCCTGAGGTCGAGTTCGGCGGCTCGAAGTACGGACCCTTCGACAAGGGGGACCTTGCTGACTCGCTGCCGGCCGAGTTGGTGTCCGATCTGATGGCCTCGGAGGTGGTCGCGACCTTCGACTACGGAATGCTTGCGGAGGAACTCCTGAAGTGATCGGCGAGGCAAAGGATGTCTGGGTCTATCTGCAGCACGACAAGAGCGGGCTGACAAAGGAGTCGCTGGAGGTCATAGCTGCAGGCCGGAAGGTGGCCGACAAGCTCGGGCAGAAGGTCGTCGGGGTGCTCCTGGGGGAAGGGCTGGACGAAATGACCGACCAGGCGATAGCCTACGGTGCGGACAGCGTCTTCTACGTCGATTCGCCCGGTTTCAAATCCTACTTCAACCTCCAGTACGTCGACGCCATCTACTCGATGGTGAAGTCCCGGATGCCCTACGTCTTCCTCTTCGTTGCCAACGAGCTGGGGAAGGACATCGCAGGGAGGATAGCGTACCGGGCTGGGACCGGGCTCGCTACGGACAACGTCCAGCTCGAGGTGGAGGACTACTTCAACCCGCAGATGAAACAGACCTTCAAGGACCTGCTCATACAGATCCGGCCGGACTTCGGAACAAGGCTCGCAAAGATCTACACCCCCCGCCAGAGGCCGCAGATGGCTACCATCAGACCTGGGAACTTCGAGCCGCTGAAACCCGACCCCAAGAGGAAGGGGAAGAAGGAGAGGTTCGAGGTCGAGGACAAGGCCTATCCCGCGAGGGTCGTGGAAGTGGCCGAGCTCCCCAGGCCCGCAATCGAGCTGGGCGGGGCGGACGTAGTGATAAGCCTGGGGCTCGGCATCCTCAAGGACAAGGAGGGGCGTCCCAAGGACCCGAGGGAGGCCTACGACTACGCACAGAAGTTGAAGGGTGTTTTCGAGAAGAGGTACCACATGAAGGCCGAGATAGGGGCGTCGAGGGCCCTCATCTACGCCGAAGTGAAGGACCTGGAAGGGCTCATCGGGAAAGAGAACCAGGTCGGGCAGACTGGAAGCACGGTCAGCCCGAAGCTCTACCTCGCCTTCGGGATCAGCGGGGCCCTGCAGCACAAGGTCGGGATGCAGCGCTCCCGGAAGATCTTGGCAGTGAATACCGACCCTGGCGCCCCGATACTGCAGATAGCTCATTACCCGATTGTCGGGGACCTTTACGAGGAGATGCCACGGCTGATTCAGCTTCTGGGAGGGGCGCCCGACTCTGCCTGAGTTTGACGTCATAGTAGTCGGCGCCGGTCCAGCCGGTGCTGCGGCTTCGCTCAGCCTCGCCCGCAAGGGGGCAAACGTGCTGATGCTCGAGAAGGGGAAGATCCCCGGCGAGAAGAACATGACGGGCGGGGTCCTGTACGGAGACATGGGAGACGAATGGGGGATAATCAGCCTCGTCCCAGACTTCGAAAGCTCAGCTCCCCTTCAGCGCAGGATCGTATCCCATGAAGCAGTGGTGCTTTCAGACCCCGACCGCAAGAGGGGGACGAGCAAGTACTACCGTCTCAACAAAGGGTCGCTCCCTGCGCGGCTTGGCCTCTTCAACCTGGGCTTCGACACCGGCCACGACTACTCCGTCCTCCGGCGACCGTTCGACAGGTGGTTCGCCGACCTCGCGGTCGAATCCGGGGCCATGCTTTCGACAGAGACCTCGGTCGAAGGCCTGCTCGTTGAGGGAGGGTCCACTGTCGGGGTCCGGACGACGAAGGAAGAGATTCGGACGAAGCTTGTGATAGACTGCTCGGGGGTCACCTCGAAGCTGGTCCACGAAGCAGGGCTGCGGGACGACCTCGTGCCGAGACAGCTCTACCACGGGATAAAGCGGGTGTACAGACTGGACGAGGGAACCATCGAGAAGAGGTTCAATGTGGCCTCAGGAAAGGGGCGCGCCTTGTTCTTCCTTGGGGACTTCATGCGCGGAATCGGCGGGGGAGCGTTCCTCTACACCAATCGCGACACCCTCTCGGTCGGACTAGTCGTGTCCATGGACTCTCTGATCCGGGCCACCACGGAGCGCTTCGACCAGGTGGGGAAGCTCCTCGACGTGCAGGACGAGTTCGAGGCCCACCCCATGGTCGCCGAGCTGCTCGACGGAGCAGAGGCGATCGAATACTCGGCCCACAACATCCCAAAGGGATTCAAGTCCATTCCCAAGAAGCCGTACGCGGACGGTTTCATCGCCGCCGGGGACGCCCTGGGGACGTTCGTGAAGATCGGGGCGATGATAGACGGGATGAGAAGGGCTATAGCGTCTGGGATGATGGCAGCGAGGACCTATCTCGAGGCCAATTCGTCTGGGTCGTTCCGTAGCCGGAACCTTTCCAGATACAGGGACCTGCTAACGCCCATTTACGAGGATGTAAACAGGTCGGGGAGGGACAGCTTCATCTCCGAGAGCTCCCTAGTCTATCACAACCTCCCGCGCATGATCTTCGGTGCAGGGTTCATCGCGTCGACCTACAGGTTCAAGCCGACCGGCGACGCTCCGGTCAGGAACGACGCGGCCCAGAGGGTCCAGCAGGGGACGAGCCTATTGGATTATGACGAAGACGAGGGGTACTCACACATCAAGGTGGACATCCCGCTCGCGTCAAAGTCGATCACGAAGCCCTGGGTGCCCACCTGCCCGGTGAACTGCTACACTGTTCTGACACCGAAAGGGGTGTTTGCATCGTACAAGGACCTCTACGAGCACAACCTCCAGCTCATTGCACGAGGCGGGAATCCGGGAGGAGATTCGAAGAGGAAGGCCGTGGCCCAGACCCTGGAGGATGTCGCCTCGGGGGAGCTGAGGTTCGACCACGTCGCCTGCGTTGCCTGCGGGACCTGCGGCGCAATAGGCCCCCCTGGGACCGTGACTTTCAGCCACGAGAGGGAGGGGCACGGTGTACGGTACGAATGCGGCTGATTCGGGGCGCGAAGATAGAGAACCGCGTCAGCCTAGCGGGGGAGCACTGCTGCGGTTCCTGTTCTATCCGCCCAGAACGCGCAAGGCCTTCGTTACGTCGGGAACGGCCACGATGACTTTGGCCCTTGCGTAGGCTGAGGTCGTCGTATAGGCATACTTGATGTTGATTTTGGACCGAGAGAGCTTCCCAGCGAGTTCGCCAAGTGCTCCCGGTCTGTTGTCCAAATCAACGACCATCACCTCTTCTTCAGAGAAGAGGATTTTCGCTCCCTTCAAGGCCTTTCTTGCCTCGTCCAAGTCATCGACCATCACCCTCACCTTGCCCCTGCCCCTCGCTTCAGCTACATCAATGGCAGTGATGTTGACCAACGCTTCGCTCAACGCTGAGCAGAGCTGCGAGAGAGTTCCAGGTTCGTTCGCCAATGAAACCACAAGCTGAATTCCCCTGAAGCTACCCATTATGTTAGGCATAGACGAAGCCCTACAGCGTGACAATCTGTAGATAAGCGTTGACTGGCTGACAGGCTTCCCACCCCCTGGGCTGCCCTCTTCTCTATCGGCGTCATCATCTCATGAAACGGCCGTTCAGAATCGATTGCCAACGGCCGAAGGCTAAAATAGAAACCCCCGGAGGCGCTTGGCGTTCCATGTCTTACCACTACCTCGAGCGGCTGGACAAGACTGTCAAGCAGCACGAAGAGTGGAGGCTCAAGGAGTGCCTGAACCTCATCCCCTCGGAGAACCGGGGGAGCACTCACATGAGGTCGATGTTCATGACGGACCTCGGGAACAGATATACAGCCCCAGACAAGTTCTACAGGGGAACGAGGTTCCTCGACGAGCTGCAGGCGCTCACCGAGGAGATCGCGAGGAAGGTCTTCAACGCGCGGTACGCAGACGTAAGGCCGCTTTCTGGTCACACTGCCGACATGGCGGTTCTCCTCTCGATGACTCACGAAGGGGACAAGATACTGTCGGTCTCCCCGGACAACGGAGGCTATCCTGGGATCACCCACTTGGGGCTCGGCAAGATACTCGGACTCGAGAACCTCTACTTCCCGTACGACGACAATGCTGTCAACATCGACGCGAAAGCATCTGCCACTCTGATAAGGAGCTCGAAGCCGAAAGTGATTTTCTTCGGCGCGAGTTTCCTCCCCTTCCCCCACCCGACCCGGACCCTCTCCGACGTCCACGACGGAGGGACTTCGGTCTTCGACGGTTCCCACGTACTGGGACTCATTGCCGGAGGCGAGTTCCAGGACCCCCTAAGAGAAGGCTGCTCCCTCCTCATCGGCTCAACGCACAAGAGCCTCCCCGGGCCGCAGGGCGGGATCATCCTCTCGAACAACGAGGACGTCTTCTCGAAGGTTTCTGGCCTGATCCACCCAGGGATAATCGACAACATTCACCTGAACAGGGTCGCCGCGCTCGCGGTCGCCCTGCTCGAGATGATGCAGTTCGGCAAGCCATACGCAAGGGCGGTGGTCCAGAACTCGCAGTCGCTGGCGAAGGGACTGAACGCAAGGGGGGTCAAGGTGCGCGGGGCTCCCTTCGGGTTCACGAAGTCCCATCAAGTGCTGCTCGACTACGACCTCGCAAAGCTGCAGTTCCTCGCCCAGAGGCTCGAGCAGGCCAACATCATAGTGGACAACGGAGGCAGGATAGGCACCTCCGAGCTGACCAGGCTGGGCTTCGGGACGAAGGAGATGGACGAAGTCGCAGACCTCCTCAGCCTGATAATACTGGGGAAGAAGCCGGCTGACTTCGTCAAGAAGGGGGTCAAGAGCCTGGTGAAGCAGTTCAGCGAGCCGAAGTACGTGCTGAAGAGCGTCCCTGCGCCTCTCGGATAGTCACCTGTGGATTATCCCGAGAGACTCGTCGGTCGCCTTCATCGATTCCTCAGCAGTGTATCCCCCCACCAGCGCACGGATCGCGTCTATGTTCTCCGGGATCACGATTGACTCCTGGTGGACAGCCAGGAACAGGTACGCGTCGTTGCCGACCACTGTGACCGAATCCTTCCAGACGGTCGCTTCGTAGATGTCGTTCCTCGGCCTCCCCATCTCCCTGGCGAGGTCCATCACGTTCGCAGTCGACTTGAACCCTGACTTGCCGTCCACCAAGGTGATTCTCGGGGCCCTCTCCAGTGCCTTGACGACCTCCTCCTTTGTCCTGGGCTTCTTCAGAGTCACGATGAGGCTGTGCAGGTGCATGTGAGTGGTCGGTATCTTGAAGGCCATGGTGACCACGTCGAAACCCTTGAGGACAGTCAGGACATCGGGTCCGTGATGAGACGGGAGGGTCGTGGGGTCCAGCACGACAGCGTCGATCGGCCCCTTCTTCACGTCGTCCGGGTCGGTCGCCCGACGTGCCAGCACTGCCCTTGCAGTCTGGATGCCCAGGGCGCCGTCTATAGCGTGAAGCGTCCTGCAGAGCCCGGTGGTGTTGCACGAGACTACCCGCACCATGCTCTTCCCGACTGCGTCGTCGAAGTTACATTGCGCCACGAACGAAAGCCCGGTGAGCTCGTGCTCCTCTCCGCCCTGAAACACTGCCTTGACCCCAGCCTGCTGGTAGAGCGGCTTGTTCACAATCCCAGTGTCCTCGGGGGCGGCATCCACGATCACGTCGACCCGCTGCAGCAGGTCGTTCAGGGTCCCCTTCATTGCGTATCCGGCAGCGTTGAACCCCTCCAGGCTCTTCATGTCCACTGCGTAGAGCGCAATCCCCTTCTGCTCTGCGAGCTTCGACTTGTAGTCCGGCTTGGTCTTCGTGACCCCGACCAGTTCCATGTCCTTCTGCTTCAGGACTGCATCCGCCACCCTCCTCCCGATTGTGCCGTACCCGTTCACCCCGACTCTGATCAAGCTTGGCCCACCATGCCAGTCGACTCTGCATTGTTAGCCTTTGGCCCCCACCTGTCTGCTGCCCTTTCGAGTGCGTCGATCAGGGGCAGCCGCTTTCCAGCAAGGTACTGGACGAGGGCGCCACCCGCTGTGCTCGTGTGATCGATCTGTTCGTGGATGCCGTATTTGCGAAGGGCCGAGGACAGGTGGCCGCCGCTCACGATCGTGGTGCCGAGGGAACCCGCCATCGCCCTCAGAAGATTCTCAGTGCCGTAGCTGAACTCGTCCCACTCGAACGCCCCCGGAGGGCCGCTCATGAAGACGGTCCCGGCCCCCTTGATGAACCTCGAGTATCTCTCCACAGTCTTTCTTCCGACGTCGAGGACCTGCGCCTGGTTCGGTATCTCCCCAGCATCGACCTCCTTTCGGGCACCGTCGACCTTTATCGCCACGTCCAGCGGAATTTCATACCTCGTCGGGTCCTGGTCCCACAGCTGCCTCGCCTTCAGCACGAACTTCTGTTCGCCGTCGATTCCCAGCTCGGTCCTGTACTTCCCGACCGCCTTCAGGAACACCAATCCCACGAGACCGCTCAGAAGGACCTTGTCCGCCCGCCGGTTGGCGATGAGGGCGTCAATCGCCTCGAGCCTGTCGTTGACCTTGGCGCCGCCGAGGACGGTCACGTACGGCCCCTTTTCCACAGAGACGATCCTGTCGAGCATCCTGAGCTCCTTGCCGACTGTCCTCCCGGCGCACGTTGGGACGAGGCCGGCGAACCCGACTATCGTCGGAGAGGACCTGTGGGCCGTAGAGAACGCGTCTAGGACACAAGCGTCTACGTGCTGCCTTATCCTGCTGACAAGGATCGTCCGCTGGGCGTCAGGAGGCTTATACTCCTGATTCTCCTCTGCTGTGAACCTCAGGTTGTCGAGAACGAGCACCTCCCCGTTGGCGAGGGAGTCTATGCTCGACAGGGCGGTCGGGCCGAAGACGTCCTCTGCGAACTTCACCGGCTTCCCAAGGATCGCTCCGAGCGCCTCTGCGTGGGCCCCCAACCCAATGTAGTCGGACCTCCCCACCCTCCCCTGGTGGGAAGCCACGATTACCTTGGAGTCTGCGAGGTCGCGGATTGTGAGCGCGGCTTCTTCGAGTCTGGTCCGCTCAATCAGCGCTCCGGTTTCGGGGTGTACGGGTGTGTTGATGTCCACCCTGACAAACACCCGCTTGTCCGCCAGTTCGAGGTCCTCCAGCGTCAGCATCTTGACGGGCATGGGCGCCTGTGCGTGCGCCCGCTCGCTTCGATTATATGCGTTGCGTCTGGACTTCACAGGTTCGTGTGGCAGGGATGCCCGTTATCTCCGTGCGGAGAGCGTTAAGTTAAGCCCCATTGATTGCGCGAAAGTGGGAAGCAGTTAGCCTAACACCCGGGATGACTACCCTGCGCCAGCGAGCAGGCTGCTGACACCGCTTACGACCGCGAGGACGCCGAGCGAGACGGCCAGCAACGCTATCTTGCTGCTCCCCGCAGCCCTGAGCAGGACCCTGATGAAGGCCAGGCCAATCAATATCGTCACCAGAACGGCAATCGCGACCACTGGGAGAGAGACTGCGGCCACTACCGAGCTTAGCTGTGCGTTTGTGAACAAGAGAGTCACCACGATCACCAGGCAAGGAGAAATAGGGAGGCGAGGAGGGTTGTGTCGTTGCGAGATAGGTCGCTTCTCCTGAGTTCTGTTCTTTCTCTGGCAGTGTTTCTCATAATCTGGGTGTCCGTCTTCGTAACGGCGGAACTGTCAGGCGCCGATTCTCAGCTGAGCCTTTGGGTTTACAACCTGAACCCGGGGGCATTCGTCACGAACCTCCTCGCGGCTGCCGCAGTCTATGGCAGGGAGTACTTTTGGGGGGGTATCCTCCTCCTGATGCTTGCGTTCGGCGGCAAAGAGACGAGGGTCCTGGCGGTGGAACTGGGGGTGCTCTTTGTTGTAGGCATCGCCGCAGGAGAGGTCCTGAAGTCAACGATCTACCGACCCCGGCCTCCATTGTCCATCTCGGGCATCGTTCCCCGGATTCCGCTCGATTCCGACTCTTCCTTCCCGTCGGGGCATGCACTCGTCGTCTCTATCGGTGCGGCCTTCTCGCTAGTCACGTTCAGAAAGCGATGGCTCGCCGCCCTTCTCACCGTCGAAGCCGTGGTCGTCTGCTTCGCCCGCGTGTTCGTGGGTGTCCACTACCCGACTGACGTCGTGGCTGGGGCCGCAATCGGCGTGTCGATTGCCCTGGCAGGTCTTGTCGCCGAAAGGAGGTACCTGGAGAAGCCCCTGACGAAGCTGTTCGGTCGGGAAAAAGGCGAGGGCACGCTTAAAGAGAAGTCGGCAGCCGCTGGTTGATATTACCGTTGAACAACGAAACCCTCACGAACGTCTTCTGGGGTCTGTTCCTCATCTGGTTCGGAGTTGTCGCGGTCAGGCTGTCCGGGGACCTTGGGAGGACGATAGAAGACCCGACCTTCGCCCTCGGGACCGGACTCCTCCTCCTCGCCCTCAACGCGACCAGGTCGACCATGCGCTTGCGAATAAGCGTCATTACCGTGGGCCTGGGCGCGCTAATCGCCATCATCTATACCCCTGTCGTCCTCTTCAGTTTCCATGTCCCCTTCATCCCTGCGCTGCTCATAATCGCCGGGGTGGCCCTCATCGTAGGGGCCTTGCGAACCCGGAGCTACCTCTAAGTCGCGCCTAACTCATTATCTACGTTGATATCGACATCGATAACTGGTCTGCCACCCGCTACTGCCTAATGAGGTCGTTCCAGCCCTTGGCGATCTGCCATGCCATCTTCACGAAACCGCTCGACGGGGCTCGTTCAGGGATCTGCTGGAACTTCAGCTGGTAGACAGCCGCAGTCTTCCGCCTGGTCGCGTCCCAAATCAGCACGTCCTTCTCGACGAACCCGAGGTCCAGCAGTTTCCTCAGCAGCTTGGTGTAGAAGTTATGGTAACTGTACCTGACGCCGAGCTTCCCAGTCTCCAGCTCCTTGGCAAAGAACCTCAGCTCTCGCTTAGTCATCGAGAGGGTCGGGCTCGCCTTCATCTTGGTCACCATCAGTTTCGCTGCCTTCAGGGTCTCCTTCCTGTCACCGAAGAGCAGGCCGAGGGCGTCGCCGTTCTTGAGCGTCTTTTCGTTCCAGTAGAGCTTGATGCTCTTTGCCAAACAGGGTATGCCTCCCCTTCCGAGATGATAAAATCGTTTGTGAAAGCCTCGGATCAGCACGAATCCGCTGAACAGCCGGGCGATACAAGCTTCCCGCCTGCTATCTGCCTATCCCTCTGGCGAGGTCGTGGACCCTCAGGTGTTGCTGGTACTTCCCCTCGTCGGGGAGAACGAGGCCGCAGCTGGGGCACAGGTACGCTCCGGGCGGGGCGCGGTATGGGGTCCTGCTCCTCCTTGCGGCGACAGGGTCTGGAGAGTGGACCACTATGGTGTCGCCAGCCCGCTCTACCGAATAGAGTCCAGAGTCCTTCCGCCTGGACACGAACTTCTCCACGAGCCCAACAAGCTCGGAGAGACCCACCCGTTCACCCGATATGTTGTCGACCACGATCGCGTCCCCCTTCGCCAGGGCCAGGCCCCTCCCCTGCAGCGCGTCTGATATCGAAGACGCGAGGGCCAGCTGCTCGTCTTGGGTCAGCTCCGAGCAATCGACCTTGACCATGGCAACAGACGACGGGCTCGGAAGCCGACCCCGTTCATAAGCTCACCCCCTCGCTTGGCGTCTCCGTTTTCTCGCTGTGATTGAGGGTCTGACATCCGAGACAAGAGGCCACACCATGGATAGAAGTGAAGACCCTGCACTTGTCTCCGCATGCGGCGCCATTGTCTCGCCAAGTTTCTGGCTAGGGGGTGAGGATGATTACGAGCCAGGTCGTATCTGCGACTGTTGTGAGGCACCCGTGCTGCTGGAAGAACTCGGGTATGTTGATTCCCTCTCGGGGAATCTCGTACACAGGGCAGGGGAGGGAGACCACATAGTAGGGCGCATGGCCCACGTAGTACCCATACTGGGTGAAGTACGGGTTGGTAAGAGCCGACCAGTGCCCTATGGCGAATTTGGAGAGGAAGTCCGAGTACGCATTCGGCCCGTAGTTCCCAGGGTAGAGGAGCACTTCCTCAGCATAGGGTGAAGTGTTGTTTGGACCGAAGAAGCGGGTGGCATCGGCGGTGAAATTGTAGTCAGAGATGGTGTAATTCTGTATGGCATCCGTGAACCTGATGGCAGCGAATGTGTCCAGCCTGTTGCTCTCCGACAGGCTGACATTCTGCCTCGCAATCTCCACCTGGTTGATGAAGGCGGCCACCCAGTGGGGGCCGACGCCCCCCTCGGGGTACCCTTCTTGGTAGCCCTGTCTGTAAACGAAATACCTTCCCTCCACATATCCTCTCACCTCCACGTAGAAGTTGAACGGCTTGCCCGTCGGGAGCCCGTTCGCCACTACCCGCGAGACTGTGCAGTATTCGCCGGTCGACCAGCTGGCGTCACACGTCCCGATGGGGCGGGGCTGTATCCAGGTCAGCCCTGCGTTGGTGGTGTTGACGCTGAAACCAGACATGGAGAGATACACAGTCGGATACTGAATCGGGTGCGAGCCTATGTTCCGTGCGGTCACAGTGATGTTGAGGTAGCCGAAGTCGGACTCATAGACAAGGGCACTATCGATCTCGACCACACGGTTCGGGTTGACCACGACGTCACCTGGACCTGCGTTCTCTGCCGCCACCGCCTGACTCCCTTTGAAGAAGACCAGGGCCGAGTAGTTCCCCTGGGAGACCAAGACCTGCGAGGGGAACGGCGACCCCCCATAGCCCACGAGGCGGTAGGCCGGGGTCCCGAAGCGAGTCACGCTGGCGGGGGGATACAGATACCCGTTAAGGCACTTCTGCTGCTCTGCCAACGCCTCAGTCAGGTTAGTCGACGACCCTGTGGCCAGGCATTCAGTGAAACCGCTCTTGTAGGCATTCGGAATGGAGACGGATTGGGTGAAGGGGATTACCGGAGCGAGGAAGAATGCTACAAAGAACAGAATGAAGCCGCCCACGACCAGGAGCAGAGTCCTCAGTGGTGGCATTGACTGTGAAAAGCCTCCCCTGGCTTATACTGATTATTACCAGGGCGCCGGTTATTTGCTAAGCTCGATGACCAGCCACGTCATCTCCTCCACTGTGGTTGCGCAGCCGTGCTGCTGGAAGTACTGAGTGACGTTGATTCCCGCGGAGGGTACCTCATATACAGAGCAGGGGAGTGAGACCTCGACGTACGGAGCTCTCCCAACGAAGTAGCCGTACTGGGTGAATGAGGTGTCCGTAAGGGCAGCCCAATGTCCCGGCGCTGCATTGGCAAGGAAGTTTGCATATATACCGGAAGAAGAGTTCCCCGGGAAGAGCAGGATTTCCTCTACCTGGGAGCCGCCGTTCGCACCGAAGAACGACGCCGTGTCAGTGGCAAGGCCGTAGTCCGATATGTCAGGCTGTAAGGCTGCAGTGCTGAAACGCATGGCCGCGAACCTGTCCAGGGTGCTGTTTTCGACGAGATCGATACCACCCCTCGCCTGATTGACCTGACCGATGAACTGGTTCACCCACTGTGGACCGACTCCCTCTGCGGGATACTGCTCCTCAAAGCCCTGCCTGTAGACGAAGTATCTGTCGCCGGCCAGACCCCTGACTTCAACATAGTAGCTGAACGATTTCGTCGCCGGTAGCATGTTGGGTACGGTCTGCGAAATGGTGCAAGTCTCTCCCGGAAGCACCGGAGACATGCACTCTCCCATGGGGATTCCCCCAATCCAAGTCAACCCATTCATGCTCGAGTTGTAACCGTAACCCGGCATGAAGATGGAGACCGATACACCGGCAGGCGGCTCACGAAGGGGCGCGTCTCCTATGTTTTTCACCACGACCGTCACGTTGAGCAGACCGTAGTCTGACTGCTGGATGGAAGCGTTTTGGATTTCAACGACATCGGGTGGGTTGATTGTGACGTTCGCAAACACTGTGTCATCGGCCGCAACGGCCCTGTCTCCATCAAAGAAGACTAGTGCCGAGTAGTCGCCCTGGGTGACCAAGACTTGAGAGGGGAACGGCGCGGCGCCGACCCCCAGCAGTCTGTAGGCAAGAGAGGCGTAGCCCGTGATGTTCGCTGGCGGGTACTTGTAGCTGGCAATGCACTTCTCGTATTCTGTGTAGTTGGAGGGGATGACCATGACCCCGCCAGGGGGCGTGCAACTCGCGAGGCCTGGTTTGTACGCAAAGGGGATGTCGATTGACTGGGAGTACGGGACTACGGGGGCAAGGAAGAAAGCAACCAAGAACAGTGCGACACAGAAGGCTGCAACAACCTGGGCCTTTCTCGATGCCAACTGCAGAATCTGACTAGTCGGCTTCCTCCTATATGGCTTCTACGAAAGGGTTCTGCCCCGCCCTCGGGTGATTCTGAGGCCTGTCCCGCTTTGGGCAAGTCTTACTTGCCTTTCTCGACTCTGGTGACTGTCTCGGTCCATTTGTGGTGGCAGTTCCGGCATTCGAAAGTCACATCAAACGTCTCTCGTTCGATTGGAACATCCTCGAAGGTGACCCCGGCAGGGAGTACGCGCTGGTCCCTCGCGCCACGTGCGACCACCACAACGTCATGGGTGATTCGCTCTGTACCCTGCTCAGCGTCCACGAGTTTCTTGCTCTGCAGTCTTACGGAGAAGCGTCGGTCACACGCTGGGCACCTACGCAAGAACTCCCTCAACGAGCTAATCGTCTCTTACTGACGCGATGTCAGACTATGCTTTAAGGTCGTCGTGCGTGATTGTTTTCCTCAGTGGCTCCATCAGCGGGTCCGCCAAGATGCGTCATCATTCTCGGGTCGCCTAGAGTCCTCTCCAGCAATGATACGTCGCGTTCCTCGATTTGAACTGCAGACAAGCCACGATTCACCTCCACCCATGTGATTCCTCCTAGAATCCCTGAGAATGCAGACCGACCCGAGTTTGTCTGGATGTGCAAGTGGTGGTTGCCCTGGGATCTGCAGCTTGTTCCCCTGGAGAGGAACGCCGAATCCCGATTTCCCGAAATGTATAGTGTATCCTAGAGGGTAACCTAGGTGCTCCTGGGACCAAAGAACCACGGAGTACTTAGTCCCCCCATTCCTGAGGGTCAGCGCGTGTTCCTGCAGGGGGACTTTGCAAGTGGCTTTCCTCAACTAACGGTCCTCCAAATCGCACGCACAAAATCCCGCCCCGGATGACTACTTGTGGCATGTTGACACCATGCCTCCCGAGGCCCACAATGGTCCGGCGCAGAAGGAATTCGTTCGGGGCCCGGGTGCGGCCCTCTGCCTCTCTGCGTCCTAGGACGTCGGAAGGATTTCTCCGCTGTACCGATTGACTATCTGCTTCTTTGCCTGGATTCTGGCAGTCCGTTGTCTCCGCCGTACTTCTCGTCGTAACTCTGCTTTGCATATTTCCGCAGGGTGAATGTGGAATTGTTTGATGAGCGCGAGCAATGGCTCGTCGATATTGATTCTGAGCACGATCTTCGATGAAATGTCTGAAGTCTTCCGAAGCCTGATTGCTGCTCCGGGCAACGCGCCCTTTCCGTAGTATGAAGAGGACACCAAGCGAATCTCTATTTGTTGCGGATGATAATAAGCCCCGGGAGTACAAGCAACGCTCCGCCAGGGGACTTTTCTGAAACTATCGCAGGAACTCCGCTTCCTCGAGGCCTTTGAAATCTGGGTCCCCGGTCAGCACCTTCCCCCCCAGCTTCCTGGCCAGCTGCAGGACGAAGGCGTCTGCAAGGCTGAAGTTCGGAGAACTCTTCCGAACCTCGGCGTGAATGACTCCGGCTTCTGTCGCGTCCGCTCTGTCCGGCGCCGCGAACCTTGATAGCGACGAAACCCTCTCGACAGCAGTCGCGTAGTCCCGGCCAGCCCGCTTCTCTCTTGACGCAATCTCCCCTATAGAAACGGCGTGCGTGTAGACTTCGTCATCCCCTTCTATGAGCCTGCTGGCTTTCCTTCCGGCAGAGGTACCAAGGAGGTACTCGACCCAAGCCCACGAGTCGACCACGTACCTAGTCATGGGTGTCGAGCTCGTCTTCTCTCGTCATCGGGGCGAGGTCGGGCATGCTTCCGAACCAGCTTTTCCGCGCTTTCTTCACCTGGATCTCGACCGCGTCTCCTTCTTCGATCCCCTCTTTCTTCGCCAATTCGGCAGGTATCCTGACCATCAACGAACCTCCGACCTTCTTCGCCTCCGCCACGGCTTTTCGCATCATGTACTCGACCTCGAGTTCTCCCGGTCCCATGAACTAGAAGTTATACAGCGTATTTAACGTCTACCGTGGGGCACTATCGACCTTGATATTGACGTCGATAACCATCGACTCAGCCGTCGATGCCTCTCCCGATTGAGACTACAGGTTCGTTCCCTAGCGAATCGAGATGACGTTCGCTCCGAGTTTCTGCCAATCTGCTACATTATCCGTGACTATGGTGTCCAAGCCCGCCCTTTGCATCTTCAGCCATATCATCGCGTCTCCCGGGTCGACCCCGTCCCGGGATTCGACGTAGAGCCAATCGAGGTCTTCGAGGGTGAAGCCTGGAGCGAGGAGGTTGACCTCGAGGGACCGAAGCAGCCCGGGGAACCTAGCCTTCAGGCCATTCAGGACCTTCAGTCTCTGTGACCTTCTGGAGCTCTCTGCACGGTTGATCTCGTCCATAATCACCTTGATGAACTCGAAGACGACGAGGTCCATGGTCGCGAGTTTCGTCCCTGCCTCCACAAGCGATCGGAGTTTGCGGGCACCGGCGAAGAACCCGGACGTATCAACGATTACTTCTTTCTTTGCCGACACCGGAATCACGCGGTCGAGCGATGCTCTTTCCTACGATGGCGTCTATCTTCCTGGAGTCCAAGTCCGACAGCCCCGCCTCCCCGAGCAGCTTCTCCCACTCGACAAGCGCGTCGACCTTGCGCTTTGTTTCGAGCTCGCGGAGGATGTCCCTCAGCTTCTCAGCGACGCCCCGGTCAGAGGCCACGATGGCTGCGTCCTTCGAAGCTATCATCACGACCGTGTCGCCCTCTCGCAGTCCCACGGCAGGGGGGAGGGTAACTCTCCGCTTATCGTCCACTTTCCTCTCTGTAACCGTGACGGACAACTCTGGTTCCCACTGTTGAAGCAACAATGGTGGGATTTAACCTTTCGCCTAATTCCCACTTCGCCGGTCGACGCCCTTTTGAAGCTGTCAGGGCCTTTCGGCCGCCGGCCGTTACGACAGTATCGACCTTGATATCGACATCGACATCAGGAGAGCGCACCGAACCGGCGTGAGCGGGCGTGGAAGGCCCGACGGTCTATTCGAAGAGTCTCAGGCCGAACCTCGCCATCCTCGCGAAGTGCTCGCTGTTGAAGGTAAACAGGCGGGCGCCCCTGTTGATGGCGACGGCGGCAATCACCGTGTCGGTCCTCTGTGCTGGCATCCCCTCCTTCTGTAGTTCGACCTCCATCATCGAGGAGAGCTTGGCGTCTGACTGTTCGAAGGGCAAGGCAGGCAACCGCTCCACAGCACCTGTGGGCTTGCCGTACTTGGCGAGTCCGTAGAGGATTTCGCGCACTGCGAGAGAAGTGGTGCCGACCCTCTCCCCTGATTCGAGCAGCTTCTTCGCCGATTCGTCCCCGCGCTTCGACTTCTTGTCCAGGATTTCAATCATGACGTCTGTGCCAAGGAGGATCGGTTCCTCCTCTCCCTCCTTCTGGAGAAGATGTCGTGTTTCATCTCCTCTTTCACCCCCCTTGCGAAGTCAAGGCTCCCCCTCATGCTGCGGAGGACTTCTTCGGTCCCTTCACGTTCGGCCAGGCGATCAAACAACTCGCTGAAGGACTCCCCCGGGCGCTTCATCCTGAGGAGCTTGTTGTAGACCTCCTCGCGTATCATCAGGGTTTTCACCATCATCGAAAAGCGAGTCTGAACATATACTTAAACACAAAATGGGATTCCGTCCTGGTGGGCAGCGCGGCCGTCGACTCCGATGTCGACGTCGATTAGCTGGCACGCATTGCCGTTTTCGGTCAAGGACTCGAAGGGTAGAGCCGCGGGCGCTACTGTCTTGGTAGGAGGGACCAGTCAGACCGTTCTTGGTCATCCTCGGCGGAAGGTCGAGATACGCTTTGTTCGTGCGGGAGCTGGTTCCCTGATGGGACACCTTGCGGGTGATTAGCCTTCGCATCTGCGGCCCGCTTCCGTCAGTCGCGGATAGACTGTCGATCGCCCCCAAGGGGAATCGTTAGAGCACCTCGACCTTCAGGTCGCAGACCTTCGAAACCTCCAAGAAATCCCTGTCAGCGGAGACAACGCGGCTCGCTCCATTCGCGATGGCGCATCCCGTTACCATCACATCCAGGACATTGATTGGCTTGCCGATGCGAAGCAAGGACCCCATGACCCTGGCTGATTCGTCCGCCGCCTTTGCGTCGAACGGGAGGACTCTCGTCTCACCGACCAAAGCCGCAATCGTTTTCTCACTTTCCAACTTCCGATGGTATGCGGATTGTAAGAGCTCAAACACCGTAATGGGCGTGATAGCGATTTCCTCGTTTTCCTCGAGCTGTTCTGCCCTCTTAGCTGCCTCTCCTTTTCGCCTGAGCAGGTCTATCACGAAGGAGGTGTCCGCGACTATCATTAGCGGATCACCGCAAGCTTTCTAATCCGCCGGATGTCCGCGTCCATTGCCTCGAGATCCTTCGTTCCCTCGAGTGCTCCCGCGAAGTCGGAGAGCCTCCCGGTCTTCCGCAACAGACGGTCAATCGCATCACTGAAACTCTCGTCGTCTCTCTTCACTTTGGCCAACTTGGAGTAGACCTCGTCCCTGACTGCGATGTTCTTGCTGGCCATACACAGATATGTATGTGTACATGTATTTAACATCTGCTGAGGCGCTATCGGCATCAATCAACATTGTGGAGTGAGCTCAGCATAGTCCTGTGGGGCTGGCCACCAACTCCAGCGCGAGCGCCGCCAGCGCCGTGGTTTCTGTGTTGACGGAAGGGGACAAAGGAACCAAAGAGGAACCGTAGCCCGTGAAGAACCCTCCTGTGCTGTTGTCCTGCATGCTCATCAAAGCCGGCTCCAGTTTCGGGTAGTTGATGTCCTGGCTCTGCTGGCCCAGGCAGACCGCTGAGTAGAGGTACAGGGCTGTCTTGTACGTCTGGTACTGGTGATACGAGCCGGACCCGGGGGTCGTGTACGCAGCGTCTGCGATCCCCTTCCCGTCAAAATCGGCCGCACCGAGGTGATAGTAGGCGATGGCTCCAGTCGAGTTCCCGAGGCGATGATAGTATACCGCCTGCAGGAACAGCAGATCAGCGTAGTTCTGGGCAGGGCTCGCGCACGAGCTGCTCCCGTCGTTGATCGTAGTCTTGATGGCTGTCTCCCCCACCCCTGCGGTGCTCCCGTTTCCCTCAGCGGACCACGAGAGGACGTAGTCGGTCGGGCACCTGAACGAAGCAGAGGTAGAGTTGAGTGCTGAGTACTGGCTGAGGACGCCTCCGAGCGACACAGTCGAAGCATAGCCGACCAGCGTGTAGTACAGCGCCGCGGAGAGGTCGAACAGGGTCTGGTTCTGGCCAGCGTACCTGGCAATGGCGAGCGAAGCAAGGTAGTTGTCCGAGTAGATCCAGAAGACCTGCCCACCCGGTACGTTCGGGATGAGCCCGGTCGTGAAGCTGTAGCCATGCGCGAAGTACGCCATGGTCCTGTCCAGGGCGACCTGTTCCGGGGTCTTCGGAGCGGCAGGGTACAGGTACGGCCCGACGACCACAGCTATCAAGAGGACCAGGACCACGAGCAGCACGACGTTCCGCTTCTTGCTGAAGAATCTCCTGCGTGCGGATGGTTGTTCGGTCTCCAAAGTCAAGCGCCCCGCATCCGTGCGGCATTTAACCGTACAGTAACTTGAGAGGTCTTATCGATGTTGATATCAAAGTCGATTATATGGAAAGATTCGACCTTGGCTCCCGACTTGCCGACTTCCCCCGTAGCCGGGCCCCTCCAGTGGTCGATTCTCTCCTAAGTGCCCATTCCGAGTCCTCCTGAATCGTTGCGATACTGACCACTCGCACTGATTTGGCGAAGAGGAACGTTGGTCCTTATTAGCCAAGCTTGTCTATTGGCACGACGGTCCGCATGCAGAGCCTTGATCAACCTCTCTCAAAGGAGGAGCTAAGGAAGTTGCGCGCCATGCTTAGGTCAGAGCCACTCTTCGAGAAGATGGTCGAACAGGCTGTCAGGGGCAAAAGAGAGACTGAGCGAAGATAAAGAAGGGTTGCAAGAGCTGCTTGAGGGGCTAGACAGGAGCCTTCGCAGGATGGTTCTCCGTGCTTCCGTGAGGAGCCCAGAAACACTTTTCGACGAGCTTCAGTACCTCGGTCTCGTTCTCGAATTGAAGGGCCGAATTGGATGAACCCGTGGATGCCGCAAGGAACTGGTATGCCCGACCTGAGTCGTGACGTGGGTGAGAGGGCCAGTTGAGGGGCCCGATTAAGCTCTGAGTTTGCATCTCAGACCCCGTAAAGTCGCGACTATCCGCTCTACACTGCTACGGGACACAGCGTGAAGTCTGCGGCCAACGTGGCGGGTCGTTTGCCAGTCCGGGGAGGCCTGTATTCACACGAACCTGAGTCGTGCAGGCGGACGAATGTGGAATACACGAAAGCCATCGACCATCTGCCGACTGGGGTCGCGTAGACCAGTCCGGCCACCATGCCGCCGGAGGGGAGCAGCCGGATGAGCTCCGGAAGCGCGTCCGCCCCGCTCAGGACCTCCCCACCGGGGAAAACGAGATGAAATGAACGGTGTCTGCGCGAGACTGGAACCTCGTCTAGAAGACCGTCCCTGTCCGCATCGAGAAGGGACTGCCCTTCGAGCCTGTGATACGCGTCCAGGAACTTGACCGCATTCTTGAACCTGGTGCACGGGCCGCAGCCGGAGTCGTAGACCAGGGTGAAACGGTTCAACAGATGGTCCGGAAACGACGGGGTGTAATAAGCCGCAGACTCAGTCGTGAGACTGTCTCAGGAAGAGCCTTCCGATCCTGCCGATTATCGATGGAGCTGGTGAGAGCTGGAAATACAGGTCTGCGTTGACCAGGGCTTTCGGGTAGTTGGGGCCGCTGCCCAGCCTGAGGAACGGCTTGTTAGCGCACTGAGCTGCAACGCTTGCGAGGAACCTCGAGCTGTCCTCTGCCGACGCAGTCGGAGAAGCGCAGAACGACATGATCTCCCCACGGTCGACGTCCCTGGCGAGCCAGACATAATACCGCCGGCCTTCAAAGCTGACGTCCGCGCCGTCGATCGCGACCTCGCGTCGGAAATCCTTTGCCCCCTCCGGCAGGCTCGTCTGCAGAGCGATGTAGGCGTCCCTGGCGGCTATGTATGACATTCCACCTAGAAGTTCAGAGACCTTGCGATAGGAAAAGCCGGCGTTGCAGAGCGCAGCGGCAAGGACCTTTTTCCTGACTGGCATCCTGTTCCTCCTGAAGGCACGGACGGACACCGCCCACTCGGAGAGGATTCCCATCGGGTCGGGGCTCCTGATGAGGGTGGCCAACGCGTTAGGATAAGCCCACGCAAAGCCTTAGGATGATTACTCAAATTACCTTAACACCCAGCTCGACAGGCCTTGACAACTCCCCGAGGGGAGAAGCGGCCTTGCTAGAGGACGAGGAGGAAGAAAACGTATACGGCGACCAGCGGCGCAAATAGGGCCAGCCACCTCAGCTTGCTCCAGGCGAAGACCTTGGCCCCGTCGAGGGGCATGACAGGGAGCAGGTTGAAGAGTGCGAGGAAGGTGTTGATGTAGACCCCGTAGAAGCCCAGGTACCCGAAGAAGCCGTTCGCAAATAGCAGGAACGGCACAAAGAACAGGGCCACGGCTACGTTGGTCAGCGGCCCTGCGATCGAAATCTTGCCGTTCTCCGCCTCCGTGATGTTGACCCCAGATATGTAGGTGGCCCCTGGGGCCGCGAATATGAACCCGAACAGGGACGTCACGAGCGCAAGGAGGAGGCCGAGCGGCCACATCCTGAATTCTGCCCAGTGGCTGTACCTCCGGGCTGTGAACTTGTGGCTCAGCTCATGGAGGACGAAGCCGGGGCCGACCGCGCCCAGGGATATGACGAGGACTTCGGCTGGGCTGAGAGCGATTCTCGATATCACTGCGAAGAAGGTGTTAGGCCCCAGTGTCAGGACCCTCGAAATCCCCAGGAAGCTGATGAAGAACGCCAGCCCCAGACCAAGATAGGCTATCAGGATGTCCCTGACTTCGACCTGAGAGAAGGGCTGGCCTGGCTTGATCTGGGGCGGAGGGGTGTAGGTCGAATCAGACCAGGTGAAAGTCGTGGCCGGGGGGGCAGTTATCGTCCGCTTCTGCGTGAGGTCCCCCTTGCACTGGTGCGCCTCTGGGAGGCGGTGGTCTGCGCAGAACGCCCCTCCGCAGTAGTTGCAAACGAATGGCAGAGCCTCGTCCGCGCCGCAGAATTCACACTTCATGCTAGGGTACCTTGAGAACGCATGGGCGACCGCCTAACCGGGTTTTTTAATATTGCTAAGGCTGAAATGCACCTGTGACTGCTACACTACGGGTCAAATGGCCCCACGGGAAACCCGTTCGAACCCATGGTCCAAGGACGCGATCCTCGCCATCGATTGCGAGTTATCTGGGTAATGCTCTCAGGCTTCGTCTGGCCGTGAGAAACACCCGACGCTTTGGGAACGCCCCCGTGTGCCTGCGTCCGCGCGCGGCAGTTTAATGTCGTGTCGTCTCCGATCATGGTAGGTACATGCCGTAGACGATTAGAATTCGCCGTAATCGATACGAGACCTTCCCATGCGAATGCGCACAGCTTAAAGGGATGTGACGCCCCCCCTTTGCCGCAATGACCCTAGACGAGAAGATCCGATTAGGCATATTGGCCTTGGTAGGCGCTAGCATTGTTTTCGGCGCCCTTGGCCTGCACAGCCCGTTGGAGGCCATCAGAGGCGCAGGAGTAACCTAGGCGCTCCTAGGTTACTTCACTTTTTATTCTCATTTGGAGCTGCTCGAAGCGTCCGAGCAGCCTCGCCCTGTCAAATTTCCACACTCTCGATGACTCGTCATGTAGCTCGTAAGGTATCGTGAATCCCAAAGCGGATGTCTGGTCCAAAAACAAGGTGTCTACCTTGTTCTTCAGAGGACCAATCGCTTCTTCAAAGGATTGAAGCGCCTCTATCGCGAATTCCACCGGAAGGAAGAACTCTGCGAAGTAATCTCTCCCCGACGCCTCCGCCCACATGAAAGGCAACTGGTTCAGCTTCTGTCTCAGGCGCATCATCTCGTGCTGCGATGGTTCCTTGACCAGCATGTCCACCGCGAGGTACCTGTGGCTCCTTTGACGCGCCTTGTCGATTGCGTAGTCGTACCGAGTCCCCATCCAATTGACATCATACCCTCGCAGGAGGTGCCTCCGGGAGACGTGGCTCTTGTAGTGCCAAACCAGCTTCTTGTAATTCAGTTTGAGCTTGTCTGCAATCGACTTCAGAGTCTTGTTTGCGTCAATTTGCAACTCCTTGATAATGAGCAGGTCGACGTGGTCGAACTTTGCCGGGACTGAGGGGACGTAGGCTGCGGACTCGAATTCCCCTTTCGCGGCGCTCGTCCAATCGAAATTCCAATTTCCCGTCCTGAAATCGAAGTATCGGGCCTTCATTGGGACGGTTCTTAGCCATTCGAACTCATAGATTTCTACATGAGTAAACATGCCTCGCATTTTCATCCCCAGGAAGAACTCTTTCACCTCATTGACGAATTTGTTGGGGACGCTTAGGTTGACTACGTACAAACCCTTTGGGAGAGTCCTTACGAAACCTACGAGGAAGCAGAGTTCATTCATCGCTGACAGAATAGACTGGGCATGCATGCGGTACTCTTCTGCGAAGTCGAGTGTCAGAATGACTCGCTTGAGCCCCAGACTTTCATGATCAGCAGCAGCTTGTATCGCGAATCCTTTCTTCAGAATCTTCTCCTTGTAACGGTAGCGGACCGACTCCTTGAACTGCCCAAGCCGCCTGGAGATCTCCGGGATGTCAGGACCAAGTTGTGTGAGAAGCTCCACCATATGCGAAGTCCTCGTGTTAACGTCTTCGTCAGAAGCGTCTGGTCTCGAGGTCACTTGGCTCCCCCCGTTGACTGCGCCGCCCGCAGCATTCTCTGTAGCCGGCCGAGCCTGGATAGCTGTTGCGTTGTTGCCACGGCTCCTTCGCGCTCGACCGGGTCATCCTAGATTTCGTTATAAACCTTAGGTAGCCTTCCCATGCAACGTCCAAGTACCCGGCAGCGAGTGGTTGACGCTGCCTGCTGAGAATCCATTCTTCTGCCGGACTGCCTTCCGGCACGAAACGCATAAGGGTGGAATGCATCGGTCAGACTTCGCCCAGGGACGTCTCGAACGCCTCCTCCTCGACGGTCGCCTTGCGCCTGCGCAGGATGAAGAAGGTCACGAGGGCGGCCGCAACCACGCCCCCTCCTATGTAGGGGGCGTAGCCCAAGAGAACTCCGGCCAGGGAAGGAGCCGGTTTGACTGGCGCTGATGTGATGACGAGGGTCGAGGTGAGGTTGAAACTGCCGACCGTCGGACTCTGGACGAATGCCTTCACCGTAGCAATGCCCGTCCCGGTAGGAGTCAAGGTGACCGAGGTCGTCCCGTCTTGTCCGGTCTTGGATGTCTGGGAGCCGAGGGTTCCGCTGCTGGTCTGCCATCCTACTGTTGCGTTCACCACAGGCGAGTTGAGGAACGAGACTGACACAGTCAGGGTGGCCGTCTGGTTGGGGTAGATCAGCGTGGAAGACGCAGAGAGGACTGCGGCGGCTGGGAGCCTAGAGCTGGAAAACGAGATCGCAGCCGGAGAAAGCCCCGGCGATATTGCCGTTAGCTCTGAAGTCGTTGCTGCGGTCGGTGACAAGCGCAGCAGGACATAGTCTGAAAAGGTGGGGATTGTGATGAAGGCAGGACGGGGCAGCAAGGAGCCGTTGGAGCTGGTCACAGTCACGGCCGTCGCCTCTCTTGCTCTCGCGGGGTTTCCGCCGGAGTCCTGCAGCTGTACGGCGAGGAGGGCTTCGTCGCCGTTAGCAGACTGCATCGCCGGCGAAGGCGCGACGTAAAGCGCCAGCCTCGCGGGGGAGAGGGCCTTGGTCGAAAAGAGTGTCCACGACGGACTGTACCCGGGCGACTCCGCGGTAATGTTCACGGTGCCCTGTACGGAAAGCGTCCTGACGAAAACTATGCTGAAGCTTTGGCCGGCGGGGATGACGGTCGATTCGTTCCTGGCAATTACCTGAATCACATTCGAACGGTTGACAGAAAGGTGAACCGTTATCGCTGCGGGGGCTATTGCGGGCCCTCCGGAGCTGTCCTGCAGACTGACGAGGAGTCCCTGATAGGTGTCTCCATCAGCAGGGAGGGAGGGTGCGACTGGGGCAACGGCTATCCTCGATGGTGCGGGCCCTATGGGTAGCACAGGTCTGGAGGTTGTCAATATGGACTGGGCAGAAGCTAGGTTCTGCGCTGCAGCTGTGACCACGGCTACACTCGGAAGCAGAGTAGTGTTGAACATGCCCGCAGCGTAGCTGTCCCCTGACATTATGTCGACGGTGAAGCTCTCGAGGACCCGGCCCGTGGCATTATCCGAAGCGGTCACCACGACGTGCACGAGCTTCGTGGCCTTGGAAGGGAGAATGGCGCCAGTGGTCGTATTCGCGAGCCCGATTGCTATTGCAGGGTACTGCTTCCCAGTTGACGGAACCGGATTAGGAGCGAAGAAAAGCCTCAACTCGGTTGGCTTGGTCGCAGGCGCGACCGAGACCTCGGCGAAACCAGCCGTCAGCCCGTGGGCCGAACCAGTTATCGTCGCGTTGCCCGGCGAAAGACTTGAGAACGTCGTCTCAGCGAATACCTGGTCCTTCTGAATCGTAATCGTAGCGGGGTTGAGGGTAGTCAGGTCGGTCCCCGTTACCACCGCAACTGTGAGGTTCGATGATGTAAGGAAGACGGTGATGTCAGCTGGTGCCTCGGCTGGGGCCCCACTTCTGTCAGTCAGTGATACGACGATCCGACCGGACGAACTCGCTGAAATGATGTCAGGCTCAACCGTGACTTTCAGGACGAGGGGGGGCGCCCTCACGACCTCCACTTCGGCGAAGGCCGCCGAAAAGCCACTGGCGCTCGCGAGAATATCCGCAGTGCCCGTTACCAGGCCTGTTGTGTAGTTGGACGATGCCTCGCTTTGGTGTGCCGGTATCGTTAGAATCGGAGCCACACCCGTTAGAATTCTGTTGTCAGAAGAGGATAAGGAAACACTGACCGAAGAGGCAGTCCTGGCAGGGATGCCGAGGTCGTCCTGGACCTGGACCACGATTTCTCCCTGAGAGAAGGTGCGGGCCAGCTGGACGGAGGGGACGGCGAATGCCGCGAGGTGGTCTGGGAAGCCACTCGGAATCACTGTCTGGACGGTTGCACTGGCAGTCTTGAGTCCTTCTGCCGAAGCGGTAATCTGAGTAGAGCCGGGCGTAGCGCTCGTGGTCACGTTGGCGACCGCGTAGCTGCTCCCCGCGGGTATCGTCAGAGGCGTGCTAACGTCGGCCACGCTGGGCAACTCGGAGGAAAGGTAGACAGTCACGCTTTCAAGGGTCACGACCGGGAGCCCAGACGGGTCGGTGAGCGATACCACCACCGCCTGATAGCTCCCACCGTCGGCAGGTAGCTTCGGGGGCAAGAGGGTCAGGGAAAGGGAAGAACCTGAAGAGGGCTGGCTCGCCGAGGCATGAACGGGCATCCCGGTAACGAAGCTGGCAACCACAAAGACGCACACTACCAGCAGCGCAGCTCTCAGGTGCATACTTGGACGATTGAGGCGGCTACGATATTTCAAGTTCAGGGAACTCCAATAAGAATTGGAAATCCATATCGCCTCTTCGGATACACATCACTGAAACGGTCTCCAGATTGTCGGCAGTCGTGCCGGGAGAAGTGCGAATGCTCGCCAATCGAACGCATCGTCCCTAGAAGAATCCCAACCTGTTCGCCTACAACGGAATCTTGATGAAGAGAGAACCGACGTAGACCGTGGTTAGCCCCAAGACGACGAGTATCAACGAATGCTTGAACCCGCTCGCCAGGCTCCCCTCCCCCATCTTGCCCGCGACCAAGCCTACAACCCATCCCTGGAATATGGCCGACAGGAACAGCAGGTCGATGGTGGTCGGGTCGAGGGTCGGAAGGGCTGCCGCACCCGCGGACCCCGTGCTTGCCTGCGTGAGGAGGAACGCCATCAAGAAGGTCGTTATCACTATCATTATGCCTGACATGTAGATGACGAAGATGTAGGGGCGGAGCATCGACTTTCTCTCGGACTCGAAGTCGTTGATCTTTCGAGTGAAGTCGGCCATGTCGGAGAAGCTCTTGACTGTCCCACCTCCCACGTCGATTACTTCCATCATGAGCATTCCCACCGCCTTGGTCATCCAGCTGTTGACCTCGGAAGTGAAGGTCCTGATGACCTTGCGCAGGGACACACCCCAGGAGATTTGGGAGCCCATCTTTTTCACGTGCTTCGACAGTCTGCCGTATTCCTTCGTGGCAAGCTGCTCCAGGGAGTTCTCTGGGGGAAGGCCGATCTTCCTCCCCTCCGCCATGTCTCTGATGAAGTCGGGGAGGGATTTCTCAAGACCGCTCCTTTCCCTTCCGTGTCTGATGCTCACCACTGCCGGGGCGAGAGACAAGACGATCAGGGTCAGGGAAACGTGCATCGATAGCGGAACTGGCAGGGGCGCGAAGTAGACGGCGGCTGCCACCGGCGCGGAGTAGAGTAGGAACTTGTAGGGGGCGTAGTCGACGTAAGGTTGCTTGCTTTGAACGCCGTCCAATATCCACACGAACATGGCTGAGAGCAGAGGCACAGCCACAAAAGCGAACAGGAACAGGCTCTGAAGCCCCCCGTTGCTGTGGGTTAATACAGCCTGCACCTCGTACAGCACGAAGAGGGTTATGCCGAGCAGCGAAGTGACGGTCATGTACGCTTCGGCGAGGGAGCCGACCGTGTCGGAGGAACGCTTCACTTTGGAGCTGCGCACCTCGAACACCTCCTTCAGTTTGACGCCCAGATAGTTGACGAAGTCTCCCCCTGTCTTCAGCACAGTCGTGTAGCCATAGAGGAATTCAGTGAAAGTCCTGTTGGGATTGTACTTCGCAGCCTTCTCCAGCGCCGTTATCGGGTCGATTCCGAACACGTCCACGTCGACGGCGATTCTCTTCGATTCCTTTGCGGCTGCCGGGAAGATGTCCTCCATTGCTGATATCCTCTTCAGGGTCTCCATCGGCGAGATCCCGCCACCTGCGAGCACGTTCATGTACCCAATCACGATCGGCAGCTCGTTGTCCAATGCGTAGGACCGCGATGACTGGCTCAGCTTCGGGGAACTCAGCGCGAGGAGGAAGACGACCGGCGGCGCAGCGAACGCTGAGAGCAGCAGCGGCATGCCCATCCACACGCCGACTGCCGCAATAGCCACAGCCGCACCGATGAAGGCCATCAGGAGCATGAGCGAGAGTGAGACCAGGGCCTCTGGGGTGAGCCGCAGGTTCGATTTCAGCAGCCCCTCGCGAAGCGAGGGCATCCTCCTGCAAAGTCTCTTGGCCTGGCGTCCGAATATGCTGTAGGAGAAGGAGGAGAACCTGTCAAGCAGGGTCAGCTCGACCTTGTGTCCCTTCTTCTGGACGAGCACAGGCTCTGCTGTCATATGTGGGCGTCCTCGATGGGCTCCGCGATCCTGAGCAGCCCCAGGTCCTTGAGAGACATTTCAAAGGTCTCCTTTGGACGGGTCGCGTAATTCTGCAGCTGGGCAGAAAGGTCTCGATAGTTCCTGATGCCCTTCTGCTGCAGCCAGCGCAGGAAGACGCTTCGTCTGTTGATTTCGTCTATGAGCTCCAGAAGACTCACGCCCAGGTCCTTGGAGAGCCTGTTCAGCTTGGCGCTCTTCTTCATGGACCCTCCGGCGTACTTGTCGGTCGAAGGGTCCCAGGCGAAGGTCTGCACCTGCTCCCCTGCCGTGATGACCTCGTCCACCGAGATGAGCCGCCTGACGACCCTGGTCGTCCCGCCGGGGCCCGCCAGGGCCACCCTGCGGACCGAGAGTATCAGGTCCAGGAACGGAATGAAGGACGGTGGCACGTTCATTGGCTCGGAAGTCAGCCTCTGGATGGCCGATGCTGCGTCGTCGGCGTGGAGAGTGCAATTGCTCGAGACGACACCAAACCCGTGAACGAAGGTGTGGGAGTCCTCTACTTCGAAAAGGTCGTAGACGAACCCCTCGTAGTCGCGTTCTGCTATTCCTTGGATGGGGGCGAAGTAAATCCCGTTCGGTCGAGCGAGGCCGAGCCTGTCCAGGACCTGCCTTGAGACGAACCGGTTACCTTCCGCCTGCTTGGTGTAGAGTAGCTGGTGTGGCGTTCTGTTGACCACGTATTCGATTGGTACCTTTTCTGCCGCGCCAGGGTTACCCTTGAAAACGGCTGCCTTCAGCTTGCTGCCGGCCCTGAAGTTTTCCACGAACCTCCTGAAGTTCTCCCCGCCCGCAACAGTCAACTGGAAATTGCCATACCGCCTGTCGACCCCGATGTTGAGGTGGTAGCCTATCCTGAGCATCAAGTAGTATATCCCATAGGCGAGGTCGTCGCTGGCAGTCGTGGCTTGGAAGAGCGCCCGGCCGTCCTTTCCGATGAAGGCTGAGCCGTCTCCCTGGAAGTATGCGTCCAAGAGCTCCTTCACGTCTCCCCTGTGCATCCTCTGGACAACAGACGGGACCCTCTTGGTGTAGGAGTCAGACCCGGCTCCGAGAATCTTGGTGAAGATGTTGCTGAGTAGCCTGTCCTTGACTATCACCTGGATTGCCTCCGGCCCGCTCTCCCTTAACGTGCAGCGCAGGCCGAAGCAACTTGAAAGCGCGTCCCTGACTTCCTGGGCGAAACCAGTCTCCTTCTTATTGAAAGAGAAATCCACTCTCTCCTTTGTCGAATGCCCCTCCGCAAGATAGAAGCCAAGCAGTCTTGCGAAGGCGTTGTCCAGCGGAATCATTGCGGGGAGCCGGTGGGGAGACTTCCTGAACCTGAGGAACCTCCTGCTCCTCTCCGGGTCTTTCAGCATCAGGTACTTTTCAAAGGGGAGGTAGTCCTTTCTCCTGTAATCATCGATGGTCCTCGTGCTAACTCCCAGGGTCTTTGCAAGTTTGCCTTTTGTGGCCGCGTAGACCAGGTCCTTTACGTTCTTGACTACGACCTGCTTCTGAAGGTCGGCCCTGGGGACTTCATCAATCAGGTCGATTTCTTTGAGTGCAGGCAACGCTTGTGAAGTTGGCATCTCGTCGACCACGGCGAGAAGGTCGCCAGCCCGCAACTCCTTTGCAGGGACACGGACGACCTTACCCAGCTTCAACGCGAGCATTGGGTGGTCTTCGGTGACGGTCCCCGAATTGCCCCCTGTCGCCTTGAATGTGAGGAGCTTCCCCCGATACTTGCGCCTGGAGATCCTCTTAACCCGGGAGTATTGCATCCTGTTTGAGCTTATGTCGAACGACGGGACGAGTATTTCGTCCCTGGGAGTGGAGATTTCGCTGTAGGCATTCCTAGTCATGCTCGAATCGTCCCACTCTCTTTCGACGAGCTCCCTCATAGTCAAGAGCGAGTTCGTCCCGTTGATTACTGCAGGGAGCCGCTCCCACGGTGGCAGGCAGAGACCTCCATGCCCCGTGTTGTGCAAGGCGACAGGTGACTCGCCTCCAAAGAACGCTTCGGTATCGGGGACGGACAGATCGTAAACGAACCCATCGAACTTCGCCTTGCTCACGGTGCGGACCGGGACGGCGATTAGAGAGCCATCTAGCAGCGAAGATATTCTGGAGACCAGTTTCGCAGCCTCCCAGGTCATGGGGTTCCTCTTCTTCTGGAGGATGTCCTGCAGCGCCCTTCTTGCTCGCGTCTTCGATATCATGCGCTTTCTGACGTCCGGCCCGTAGTACCAGGCAGTCGAGTTCAAGACATCCTTCAACTTGATCAGAGGCTGGTTGGGGATTGCTTTGCTGTGCCACTCGAACCCGGGTCGGGAGATGTTGGCGCTGCGGTACTTGCTGCTTCTTTCGCCGATGAACGTAGTCCGGCCGTTGAGTCGTGCGAGCCAGGATATTGCGTTCACAAGGTCCGGCCTTGCTGAACTAAAAGACTCGAGGTTCCCCTTCAACGTCCTGCGGGCGTCGGCCGTCCACCCCTGAAGGAAGGCCTCGACCACCGACGGCGGCGAGGTCCATATGAAAGATGGCATGTGCTTCTCGGAGAGTTCTCTGCCGCAGAGGGCTTCGAAGACAAGTGCCAGTGGAGTGTGGTTGAACTCGATGATGGAGTAGGTTCCCCTGTCATCAATGGAGGGCTTAGAGCCGAAAGCATCAAAGAAGCTCACAAGGTCACCGATGAACAGGTTCTTCTCTGGTGTGCCTAACGAGAAGACGATTTTGCTGCCTCTGTGGTGCTTGACGCAGCCATCGGCCATGTATATGCCAAGCACCTTCGCGAACTTTTCGTCAACCCGCATCTGACGAGGAACGGCCAGCGAGTTGACGAACGAAACTAGCTCAGTTCCGTCGCTCCGCTTCAGCCTGTCGCTGAATTCAAGCTTTTCACGGGTGCCTCTGAAGGTCCGCCTGCATTCCTTACACATGTACAGTTGCGATTGATTTTCACTCCCGTGCTTCCAGACGCTGGCCGATTGGCAGTGGGGGCACTTTGGCAGCACCTTTTCAGAGACGACCTTTTCGGGAACCACCTTTCTCAGGATTTCCTCTGCGTCGACGACGGCGTGGTCTCTCGGTACTTGAGAACCGGCGAAGCTCGCGAGGAGATCGCCCGAGCGGAGTTCGCTTACCTTCTTCTCGACCAGCTCGCATTTGTCGTCAAAGACGAAGACGGAATGGCTTCCGGTTGCCCGGACCTCCCCACCATTGTATCTGACGTTGTAGATTTCATCTGCCCTGTGCCTGAGCACGTAGTCGATTGGCTTGAAGACGACTTTGCCCTCCTTATCGAATGTGAGGGCCTCAATCCCTCGGACCCGTACTGGTGTCCTCTCGGAGCCGCCAGGGTAGAACCTGTCCACCAACTTGCCTACGGGCTCGAGGCTGGCATTACCGTTTTCGCGTGTCAAAACCGGCGTGTCACCGGTCACGCTCGCCACCGCCTGGAACAGGACGTACGCTTCTTCGCCCCTGACCTCCCCCACGACGAGTATGTCAGGGCGCATCCTCATGGCAGCCTTGACCAGGTCGAAGAGGCCGACCTCCCTCGCCCCTTCTTCCGCCGAGCCGTAGCTCTGCCTGGACAGGAGGGCCGACCAGTTGACGTGGGCGATGTTGATCTCCTGGACCTCCTCTATGGTGACAATCTTCGAGTTGGCCTTGGTGAGGGTCAGAATCGCGTTGAGCAGTGTGGTCTTGCCCGACCCCGTGTTGTGGCAGAAGATGCCTCCCATGCCAGCAAGGAAATTCTCGTCTCCAGGGACGCTGACGTCGTAGACGAAGTCAGACGTAGATTCTACCTCTTCAAGGCCGACCACCTTCAGAAAGGCAAGATTAGAGCTGGCAAGCTGGCCGACCTCGCTGACCTTGGCCACAAGCTCAAGCAGCGCCTCGTTCGGACGAAGTACGCCCGCGGTTCTGTTGTAGAACTTCGAATTGGACCTGTAGAACCCATCGTGAGTCGACTCCTCTTTGTTCTTCAACGGGGTTCCGGCGTAATCCAGGAGCTCCCTGGTCCTGGCGCGTAACAGAGCCATGGAACGGTCCGTAACCCTCTGTCCGGCGGACGGGTTCCCCAATATCTTCCTTCTCTTGTAACTCATGCTGGTCAATTCGGAGGGGAGTTGCGCCACGGGATAGGAGGGGTCCCCAAACCTGCGCCTCGCTCGCCACCTCCCGGCCGATATTTCGTCTGGCCTCGGGAACCTCAGGCTATAGGAATCCCTGGCCACGACCTTCCTTCCCTCTATCGTTTGCGTCCCTTTGGCCGGCCTGTGATAGAAGCCGCCTACGCTCTCCTCCATGAGGAGGAGATAGAGTATCCCGCTCGCCAGCCGGCGTGAACCCGTTACACCTCCATCGCCTCTCGACCATGCCTCCAGGAAAGCCCGCCTGACACTCGAAGGAGAGCTCAGCACGATTTCAGGTAGGCGTTTTGTCCTCGCTCCAGTGCCTGCCATCCTGTGAAGTAGTTCCGCGACAATCCTGTTGCTGACAAAGAGCCTATTCGAATTCTTGGTGTGTCTTCGCGTTCGAACAGAAGATGCGAATCTGCTCTTGACGAACCGCTTTATTTCTTGGGCCATGGCTGAGTCCTTCGGGCCGAGCGTGAAACACACGTCGTACTGCTCGCGTGGTTCGAGGACTGTGTTGCCTTCGGCGATGTAGTAACCTAGGAACCGTGCGAAGTTCTCGTCAACCTCCAGCTCCGGGCTAATCCTTGCCTTCGTGCCCTTGTAACCAAGGTTGACACCTCCATAATCGTCTTTCAGTAGCCGGAAGTATCTCAGAGGGAGCCGCCTGTTGTGCTTCCAGTCTCTGCGGCTCGTCGACGGAGCGTCCTTGATGAGGTCGAAGACGGCTCGGGGAACCCCGTAGAGGAACAGACCGTCTCCACCCGGCGCAAGCAGTTCTACCAGGTTGATGGTTCTGGCCCGGACAGCATTGTTTTCTACCGACCTGGCAGCGACTACGAAATCTCCGAGACCTATGTTTGATGCCGGTACGCAGGAAATCCTGCCGCTTCGAAGGACGAAGAGAGAGTGATCCCTAGTCACAGAGACTTCTCGGCCTGACTGCAGTTTGAACTTCAACAGCTTTCCAGCATGCTTGTGCCTGTACACGTATTGGATGGGAT
>CAYYYU010000004.1:0-42237 GCA_964476175.1 uncultured Nitrosopumilales archaeon | reverse complement strand
CGACCTCTACTTCCTTTATCCCGTGGTCTTTCAGCTGGTGGGCCTCCTTGATCGTGTACATGCAGCAAATCCTTGAGCAGTAGTCGCAGAACCTCTTGTCCCTCGAACCGACGCAGAGGACGAAGAGGACCTTCTCTGGGTGGGTCCCGTCGGAAGGCTTCACTATCTCACCGGTGCTGGGCCCGGACGACTGCAGAAGCCTCTCGAGTTCCATCGCGGTCAGGATGTCGGGGTGGGTGCCGTATCCATACTCAGCCAGCAGATGAGCATCCAGCAGGTCGAAGCCTGTGGCCACGACGACGGATGCGACGTCCTTCTCGATGAGCTTGGGCCTCATGTTGAAGTCGATTGCGTTTGGACCGCAGACGTCTGTGCACCTGCTGCAGGGGAGGTAGTTGGGAGGCTCGTTGAGGCACTGGGCCTCGTCGATGACGTACGGGCCCGGTACCGACTGCTCTATCGGCGTGTAGATCGCCTTCCGCGCTGACATCCCGACGTCGAACTCGCTCTTCAACACCTGCGGGCAGACTGGTATGCATTCTCCGCACCTCGTGCAGACGTCTGTGACGAACCTGGGTTTCTGGTCGATTTTTACGTGGAAGTCGCCGGCCTTGCCGCTGATGCTCTTGACCTCAGAGAGGGTGAGGAGCTCTACGTTAGGATTCAGCCCGACCTCGCTCATCTTGGGGGATTCGATGCAGATCGAGCAGTCGAGGGTGGGGAAGTTCTTGTCGAGGACCGACATCTTCCCGCCGACGGTCGCCTCCTTCTCCACGAGTGTCACCTTGGCTCCGGCGTTTGCTGCGTCCAGGGCAGCTTGGATGCCCGCGATCCCCCCGCCGATGATCAGGATTGTGTTGGAAGCATCACGCAACTATTTCTCCCCCTGCAAGACGAGCAGACTTGGCCAGCTGGAACCCAGTCTCCAAGGCCTTGAGATTCAGCTCCGCAGCCTTCGGGAACCTCTCGGTCAGTGTCCTCTCCAGCGAGGTCCTGGTGACGACCGTAGTGTTAGCGAGGAGCGAACCCAGCAAGACCACATTCGTGAGAACCTTCCGCCCCAGGGCAGCCGCCTGCTCTGCAGCCGGAATAGAGAGCATCCTCCTGTCGGACTTCATCCTCGAGGTGTCGACCAGCTTGCTCTCCACTATGATGACGCCGGAGGGCTTGACGAGCTTCGCGTTGAGGTCCAGCCCTTCCTGAAACATTGCGACCAGGGCGTCCAGCTTCGAGACCAGAGGGTAGTCGACCGGCTCGTCCGACACCACGACATCGGCCCGTGACCACCCGCCAGTGACGTATGGGCTGTACCCTTCTGTCACGACAACCTCCTTTCCGTCGTAAAGCGCTGCTGCAGTGCCGATGATGTGCCCCATGGTTATGGCCCCCTGTCCCCCGGACCCTGTGAACCGGATTTCCTGTCTCATGGCGTTACAGCCCCCTGGGCTCGAATCCCCGAGTTCAGTCTGCTGAGAAGGTCCTGGTAGGAGGGGCGCCTCCTGTCTACGAAGTTCCCGACTATGACCGGGTCTTCCGGGTGCGCGCTCACTCCGGCCTTCGAGAGGTCTGCGTTGTCGTCCACCACTGCCTTGTTCCTGAAGTACGTCATCATGTCGAGCGCTTCCGGGAAGCCGTTGAACTCTCCGAAGGTGGGCGGGCAGGGCGAGATGACCTCCAGAAAGGCGAAACCTTCGACCTCCATCATGCGCAGGATGGCATTCTGCAGCTGTCCGACGTGCATCGCAGTCCACCTTGCGACGAAGGACGCGCCGGCAGCCGAGACGAGATAAGGGACGTTGAACGGAGTTTCGATGTTCCCATATGGTGTCGTGTAGGTCTTGGCGCCAAGCGGGGTCGTGGCGCCGTGCTGGCCCCCGGTCATGCCGTAGTTCAGGTTGTTGACCATGATTACGTTGATGTCCACGTTCCGCCTGGCGGCGTGGATGAGGTGGTTCCCGCCGATCGTGCTGATGTCCCCGTCGCCGGAGATCACGGTGACCTCCAGGTCGGGCTTGATTATGGACAGGCCTGTCGCGAAGGGAATCGCTCTTCCGTGCGTCGTGTGATAAGAATCCAGGTTGAGGTACCCGGAGACCCTCCCGGTGCACCCGATGCCCGAGACGCAGATCTGCCGGTCGGTCGGGATGCCTGATTTCTCAAGGGCGTTGACGTAGGCTGCGAGCACTATGCCGATTCCGCAGCCTGGACACCAGATGTGAGGGAGCCTCCCCGCTCTGATGAAGGCGTCCTTCAGGTGACTCACGGCCTTGGTTTCGCGGCCACCTGTGGGCAGTGGGGGGGTCAACGGGAGACGGCCTCCACTGCGTCGAGGATTGCGCCTGGCTCGATGAGAGTCCCAGGGGCCCAGTTCACCCCGACCACAGGACACCTTGAATACTCGGTCACAGGGTGAAGCATCTGGCCGTCGTTGACCTCTGCGACGACCAAGTTGCCGGTCTTCCTGCTCACCCTGTCAATCACCTCGTCTGGGAAGGGCCACGCTGTGATGAGCCGGAGGAGGCCAGCCTTGATTCCATTGGACCGTGCCTTCCTGACGGCTGAAAGGGCAGACCGGGCGGTAGACCCGTAGGCAACCACGACAACTTCGGCGTCCTCCAAGAGAGTCTCCTCCCACTTCCAGATGTCGCGCGTGTGGTCGCGCACTTTCCTGGCCAGGTGCCCTGTCATCTTCTCAGAGACTGAGTGTTCGGTAGTTGGATAGCCGTTCGCGTCGTGCGTGGTGGTGTCGATGTTCACCCGGCAATCGGTCCCCGCTATCGGCATCGGGATGAAATCTTCAAGGTAGTCGAAGGCTGGGGAGTCCCTGAGCATCAGCGGATCCATCACCTTCCGCTGCTCGATCTTGATCTCTTCAGGGGAGGGGATCTTCACCTTCTCCCACATCAACCCGACGACTTGGTCGGTCATGACGTAGACCGGGGTCCTGAACCTCTCGGCCGTGTTGAACGCCTGGATTGTCAGGTCGAAGAATTCTTGGACGCTGCTCGGGCAGTACGCGATCGTCTCCAGGTCGCCGTGGGAACCCCACTTGGCCTGCATCATGTCCCCCTGCCCGGTCAGGGTCGCGATTCCGGTGCTCGGGCCTGCCCTCTGTACGTTGACTATGACCAGGGGCGCCTCCATTATGTACGCGAGGCCGATGTTCTCCTGCATGAGGCTGAATCCTGGCCCCGACGTTGCAGTCATGACCTTTGCACCGGCATAGGACGCGCCGATCAGGGCAGCGACGCTGCCAATCTCGTCTTCCATCTCAACCGCGAAGCCCCCGACCTGAGGCTGCCTCACGCATGATCTTTCGAAAATCTCTGAGGACGGCGTGATGGGATATCCCGCGTAGAACCTGCACCCTGCCAGGATGGCCGCCTCCACGCATGCGAAGTTCCCCATCATGAAATAGGTGCCCGGCTTCATGGTCCCCCCGTTCTCGGTCATTGCTCAGGTTTCACCTCCACGGTGTAGATGGCGAACTCGGGGCAGATTCTCGAGCACATGCCACAGGCGACGCAGTCGTTTTCCTTGCCTGCCTTCACTCTGGGATGACGGTAACCGGCTACATTGATTTCGTCGGAGAGTTCCAGGACTTCCTCAGGACAGAACGTCCAGCAGTAGGTGCATTCCTTGCACCTGTCGGGAATGACGAAGACCTTCGCCACCGGCCTTTGGAAGCGCTCGAGGTTGATGGGCTCCCGTGTCAAGAGTCCGCTTCGGATTTGCACTTTGCGTGACTGCACGGCGACCTGACCGGCGGTGGCCAATCATGGAATCAGGAGGTCGGTTGCTTTAATTCCGTTTATTGGTCGAAATAGCGCCTCGGTCGTATATTCGAAACAATCGAGTAATTAGGGGGAACGATTAAATGAGACACTGCCAATGAAACTGCGAACTCACGGCATGACCATGCAGACCGTCCTGCTCGCTTCGTTCGACCCGGCCGAATGGAAGGAAGAAATCTATTCAAAGGGTCCTCCGTTCATGATTGAGAACACGATAGGTGGGGTCTTCCTAGTCCCGCGAGACTCTGATGTTGAGCAAATGATGGACGGAATAACGGCCCCGCTTGGTCTGAAGAAGAGGAAACAGGGGCATACGAGTTACCTGGTGTCCCGCTCTAACGCAATCAAAGCGCTCAGGGAATTTGACTGGTTCGTCAGGAGAAGCTGGCGCGACAGGGACCTGACAGTACTTTGGGCGTTGGTGTACCTCGGTGGAAAGAGGGGCTGGACGAAGTCCGAGCTTTCGCTACAGACCGTTGCCGATGTCTCCGGCATCAGCACGAAGGAATGCGGGGCCGCACTCGAGAAACTCTTCCACTCGCGTGTTGAGAATGGCGTGGCCCAAGGATTGGGCGAGTGCGCCTACGACAAGAGGCTGGTGGAACTGACTCTCGCCCAGAGGTTGGCGGAGCTTCCGACTTGGACTGAGGAGGTGGTAATGACAGTCCTGTGCTCGAGCGCCGGGGAGTCCGTTGCTGAGATTTACGAGAACGTGCTTGCGCAGGGCCTCGGCGTCGGGGCGGTCTACAAGGTGGTGGAACGCCTGAAAGACCAGGGATACGTCTATCCCATGAGGCACTACAGAGTGAACGACCGAGGACCGATGCGCGAGATGCTGTCCGCCGACTGCCGGAACTGCTTCTACGGGTTCACGAATCCGGACATGTGCCTGCAGGACACGCTCAGGCAGCTCGAGGTCGTGCTCAGAAGAGACTACGGCAAGACCCCGACCAGGGAGGAGAGGTCGGCCCTTTATGCTTCCATGAAGACCATGCCGTACAGCTCGAGGATTAACAGAAGGGTCCTCGCTTCCCTTAGGCTGATGCACGAGATAGACAGGATTACGAAGGAGGGACGGGTTTCCAGTCTCCTGAAGAAAATCGAAGAGAATTACAACGTAGAACTCCCCATAAAGGCACCCCCAGAGCCATCTCAGTAGTTGGCCGAGGGGCGTCAGCGGCTCCGACCGAGGATCTGGTCTGAGATCCGCCCGGCCTGAATGAGCACCCTCGAGCGTTCCTGCCTCCGTAGAGAGAGGGCCCCAGAGCTTCGTGAAGGAATGAAGTGCGCCAACGACACATGCCCGGTGGGGGTCATCAGATACTCCTAGCTGCTCCCCAGTGGACAGGGGCATCCTGCAGTGATCTGCAGAAGCAATTCGAGTTCCTTGGACAGGACTCCCGGGGAACTGCTCGCATTCTTTCGCACTTGCACGGACGGGTTCTTAACCGTGACATGACGAAACACCGAGTGTTTGATGCGGAAAATGGACGATAAACCAAGCTCAGAGGGGCAGGCTGGAAAGCAATCCTGGATTCTGCGAGCGCACAGCTACAGGTTCATGCTCTGGTGGAGCGTAGCCTGGGGGATTGCGGTAATGGCACTGGCCCCCCTGGTGAACATGATCACACCATTCCAAGACGCGGCGTATGCGAATCAATGGACCCCTGACATCTACTGGAGGCTCGTCATGTACTGGCACGGCGGGCTCTTCATCCCCTGGGTTACAGTCCTTGCAGTTCTGGCTGCGATAGTCTTCAAGCTCGACGCTGTGTCTGGAATCGCGGGGAGGCTCGTGAAGGAGTCGATCTTCGTCGGGGGCTTCTTCGCAGTCCCGGTAGCAGGCATCGCTGGAATCTTCGACGTCTACGACCAGTTCGCATTCGGTGCCCCGTTGTGGATTCAGATTGCGGCGTTCCTGGTTGCCGATGAGATGGCAGTGGCCTTGATCGTTGCGATGGTCAACAGGCCGCGTGTCTCGGGCGGGTATCGGAGCGCAGGACTCCCCTTCTACACCATCCTAGTTGGTGTCACCGGGGCATTAGTTGCAGCCATCATGGGCCATGTGGGAGGATACATTACGTGGTTCGGGCCCAATCCCGCTCCTGTTTCACAGTACATCAACTCGACTATCGGTTACTACAACAGTACGGCAGCCATCACCTTCACTGAGAATGTCGTGGGTTCGCATTCGCACCTCATGTTGGTCTCTCTGATGGCAGGAGTGGTCGGCCTGGTGGGCACCTCCTTCGGATATGCGAACTGGTCTAAGGTCCAGCGGAGAATCGCCGGGTTTGGGTTCGCAGTGATGGTGACTGCTCTCCTGGGGGCGATCTGGATCTACGTCATCTCGGGAGTCGGAAGTTATTCCACTCCTGCGTATTTCGTCTCCGGTCTCAACGGCGTGGCCCAAGACGACATCGTCACTGGAATCGTGGGGTTTGGCGCCTTCTTTGTCCTTGCGGCCCTCCTGATGCGCTCCAGGGGTGCAATGACGATGGAGGGGAGACCTCTGCTGAGGGATTCCCTCTTCGTAGCGCTGATCGTCTCTTGGATTCTGATATACGTCGTCATACCCGTAACAGGCTTCTACATCAACTTCAACGAGAACTACTTCCAGAACGCCGGGCTGAGCTTCGACCAAGTTTTCACACGCTTCCACCAAGACTTCGGGTTCTTCGTCCTCCCGACGGTAGTGACCCTGATTCTGGCAATCAATGCTTCCGGGGTGGCGGCCAGTGTAAGACGGTCCGTCGGGTTCCTGTTGCTGGGAGGAGAAGCGCTGGCATTCGTCTTCGGTGAAACGTATGCCCTTTCCACGGCTACGGACAACACGCCGTATGTCGGCCAGATTCACACAGTGCTTCCGGTGAGCACCTTGACCTTGGATCTAGCCGTGCTGGGAGGGGTCCTGATGGCGGTGGGAGGACTTGTTGCTGCATTGTACATCAGCAGGTCTTCCAAGTCAGGTCACACGCCGAGCGTGGGAGTCCGACAGAACAAGGCGCAGGGCAACCCCTAGAGAGGACTCGCCGTTTGTGAGCCGCGTGTATCGATTTGTCAGCTCCTCCCGGACCGGCAATCTGGCATAAGCGATTCCGGTCTGCCGCAATTGCCAACTCGTTTGTGTCGCTAGTTTGGACAGTGCTTATCGTTCTCCCCTTTGCCCCTTTCTCTTGTCTCCCGCCAATCATTGTCGGGGGCGGCGCAGGCCTGTGGTTCGTCATCGCCTACCTGCTCTTCGTATTCGTGGGAAGCGCAGGATTCGGCTGGCTTTCTAACACTCTGTACGTAATCGAAGTGAGCGAGAACCGGTCGCTTGACTCTCTTATGATGTGGCTCGGATTCGTCTTCCTGGAATTCGGCACTGCAGCGAGTTGTGTCCTGCTTGGTCTAGGAGGGGCGCTCGGGGGATATGCGTCAACCTTGAACAGCAGTTCGTCGCGAGTAGTCGAGGGGTTGCTGCTACCCTACGTCTCACCGATCTCTGTCACCGTTCTGGTAGCAGTCGCTGGCGCTGCCTCGGCCCTCCTAGCCATGATCCGTGCTAGGGGCCGGTAGACCGATGGCGACGGAGAGCCAGGCCCGGCTTTCCCGAGCCCGTGGTTTCGTCTGTTGTGTTCTGCTGGTTCTCCTTCTGCCGAACCCCCCGCAGGGATCGACGCGGTCTGATTCTGCCGCAGAATCTGTGAAGAGTGTCTGGCAGCACCCTCTCAGTTCCTGGGCTCTGGGCATTGTCGTTCCGGACGGAGCGAAGCTCGAAGGAGGAGGGACTCTCGTTTGGGCCGGGGCGAAGAACGTCACGGCGGTGGTGCGTCTCCCGAACATCACAAGCCCGGACCAATCCACGTACGTGGTGCTGTCTGCCATGGGAAACGACAGAACCGTCTTCCAAGTTGCAGCCGGGATCTACCCGGGGATTGACCGTTGGTCTGTCTATTCTTGGTTAGTGACCGATGTGGACTCCAGTTCCCCAGTCTACGAATGGTTGCTGAACTCGAGCTCTCCGACGATGCTGCCGAATGAAGTCGTGTCGATTTCAATCATCGTCGCTTCGCCGACAGGCTGGGAGCTAGAGGTTGACAATGAGGATACCGGTTCGTCCACGGAGCTGGCCTTCCCCTCGAACACGAGCGTCTCCTTTGCATCAGGCGACCAAGAGGTCTTGGCCCTCGAATCATACTCGAGGAAAGACAGTACCTTCCAGCAAATGGGCAACATGACACTGGAGTCAATGCTCATTGACGGCAGAAGAATCGTCGGTGGGTGGTACCCCTACGGAGGCTGGGACGCAATTCACAGCCCGCTCTTTGTGGTCGGGAGTTCAAGTCCTCCGTCGTTCATTTTCGTCAACCTGGACCGACACGGCGAGGCCAATTGGGGATACTCTCCCCCCTGGAACAGTCGGGGATGGAACGCTCCTCCCTATCTGGTCGGCCTGAGCCTTCTCTGCGTTCTAGGTCTGGTCCTTGTTGCCCTCCTGATTCACCTGCGGCACCAGCGGGGGTCCGCGACGGGCGAGGACCGAGCATTGCTTCGCCCTTCGACGGTCAGGGAAGAGAGACAACCGCGTGCAGCCGGGCGAGAGTCTGAAGCATGCAAGTCGGGATTCAGGCGGCTTCGGGAGTTTTCAGTCTAAGCCTGCCGGCGTGTGGGCCCATAGGAACGTTCAATCGGGTCGTCGCCGGGACTACCGAACTACATGTGGTGCGGGGCTGGGATTTCCGATATACATGTAGTTCTCAAAGCAAAGGCCGTCGTAGCCCAGATTACTGTGCGGTCGCCGGATGTCTCCTCCCAGTGCTGGAAGGAGCGGTCTTCCTCCGCAGATGGGCGAATCCCATCCTTGGAACAACCCCGAGATGCGCAGGGAATGGTCCCACCAATCCGTTCAAATTGGGTAAACAAGGCTTGCAACCAATGTCTAAAGAGAGGGTTCAAATTCGGTCGACTGCGTACACTTCAATGCTAGTCGATCTTGAGATGGTTGGACAATGAGTATAGTGATCTTGCTGTTCCTTGGCCTACTAATTGTTGCGCTGGTCAGAGTCTTCAGTCTCTGGTTCCTGTCGATCAGCTATAGTTTCCGGAAGGCCGCACCCGTCGCCCCTGATTTGAGAATCTCAGTCATCGTGCCCGCATTCAACGAAGAGAAGAGCATTGCATCGAGCATCGAATCACTACTTGCTCAGGACTACGGCAATTATGAGGTTGTCTTGGTGGACGACGGCTCGACTGACAGGACGCTGGAGATATCCCGCCAATATGAAGGGTCAGTCCTAAAGGTCGTTCACCAAGAAAACAAGGGAAAGGCAGAGGCGCTCAACACTGGCATCGGCGCTGCATCGGGGAATTTGGTGCTGACTGTCGACGCGGACACCCGCCTGAACTCCGGCGCTCTGAGGGCCCTTTCAGACCGTTTCTCCACCGATCCCGCGCTCGGTGCCGTGGCGGGCAACGTTAAGGTGGACAGAGCCAATGGGCTCCTGCAAAGGCTGCAGGAGGTCGAGTACACGACAGGCATCGGGCTGACGAGGAAGGGCCAATCCATGCTTGGATCCGTGATGATTGTCCCGGGACCCATCGCTGCTTTCAGGCGAGACGCTGTGGAGAAGGTCCGGTACTTCTCGCCCGACACATTCGCCGAGGATTTTGACATCACACTGAAGATTCTCAAGGAAAGATACAAAGTGGAGTACGAAGATCGCGCAATTGCATACACAATCGCTCCGCGGGGCGTGGAAGACCTGTTCAAGCAGAGAAGGCGCTGGTACAGAGGAATGATTCAGGTGCTCGCGAAACACGAGGATATGCTCTTCAGGAGCAGATATGGCGTAGCCGGGCTTTACGGCCTTCCTTACATGTGGTACGACACTGTCTCGCCGATTATCAACCTCTTCCTGGCCCTCTTTGGTGTGCTCGCAGGGATCCTAACTGGCGATTGGGTCCCCATATTGTATGGTTTATCCGCCTACTGGCTCCTCCAGACGCTCGTGGCCGTCACCGCCGTAGTCTTAGACAAAGAGAGGCGCCTCTGGCAGTTACTCGTGAGCCCGTTGCTCATCTTCTACGGCACCTTCCTAGATGGAATCCGGACGGCTGCATTCACAGAAGAGATGTTGAGTCTGCGAATGAAATGGGAGAAGCCGGCCAGGTGAGATTATGACAGGAGTACCTTCCGACTACACGATCATCGGCACTGTGCTGGCCATTTCGATGGCCATAATCCTGCTCTCGGGACTGGCCCTCTACATTTCATTCAGAGTGAGAGAGACGCTCCGCGACGAGAAAGGGAGAGGCGCCAGAGCTGCAAAGGTCGGCTTTTTGATCGGTTTGCTTTTCCTCTCAGGCGGCGTCTTCTACTTCTTCGCATCAGGATTCAACGCGGTGAGTGGGACAGTGACATCGACAACCTCGTCCATTTCCACCCTGACAACGAGCACGTCTCAGTCAAGCGCCTCCAGCACTGCCAGTTCAACGGGTTCTGGGACCTCCACTATCATCTCCACGACGAGCACGTCTCAGTCAATCTCGAGCACGTCAACGACCACCTCTGTTACGTCAACCACTTCGACGACATCCACCAGCTCAACTGGCGGGCAGAGCGTTAGCATGAACGTCCAATGCCCCACATCTGGTGGTTCAGTCACCGCAGGGAGCACCTTCAGTTGCTCGGTCACAGTATACAACGTCGGTAGTTCGACCTACCAGAGTGCCGCCTTGGTCTCGTCCGGCGACTTTACCCAGTTCGCCTTTCAGAGCTGCTCAGAGACACTCAACGGGAACCCAGAGTCCTGCACGGTCGTGTCGAGCACAGAAATCTCAGCGGGTGGAATAGCCCCCGGAACGACAGTCTTGACACTGGGCGTCGTGGCCCCTACGAGCGCGGGCCAGAAGGCCTGCACGCTGACCCTTTCGGCTCCTGGATTGGGTCAAACAGTGACGCAGACGTTCACGATTCAAGTTACCAACAGACCCTAACCTCCCGGAGTCTTGGGGTGTTGTCGCTCTAGGCCTTGTCTGCGTAGACCGTGCAGTGCCACGACTTCTTGGGGTAAGCCTTGCGGTGTCTCATTTCACAGTTCGGCCTTAATCCACCTGGAGCCTGCACTTGCTACGGTGAAGCCAGCGTAGGAACTCCCGTGGTTCTTTGAACCCAGATTGTAGCGTGGTCGCCGGGACTTCCTGTAATCACGAGAGCTTTGGGCACAATAAAATGTGCGGGGGGTGGGATTTGAACCCACGAACCCCTAAGGGATAGGAGCCTCAGTCCTACGCCTTTGACCATGCTGGGCGACCCCCGCACAATTCGAAGGCCCAGTTCGGTAATTCTAAAACCCTTGCGGGAGCAAGGATTTAACGGCCTGTCGGTGCGGCCCGAGACTGTGCCGGCGTAGCTCAGCCTGGAAGAGCACACGCCTCGTAAGCGTGGGGTCGAGGGATCGAAACCTGCTTAGGCAGGCGAGGAGCCCTCCGCCGGCTCATACTTGGTGCACTGGGTTGGTGGTTATGCTCGCCGCCGACTCTCACGTGTATGAAATCGAAACCCTTATCGTCAGAATGCGTTTGCAGCGGCCTGAAACAGAGACGAGCCTCTACTTCCGTACGGTTAGCAGGATTCCCCCTGCTGCGCTGGTAGCAATCTCGGTCTTGGTCGCTCTCACAGCGCTGTACACGCTTGAGGGAGTGCTCAATCTCTCCCCGAACCCAGCTGAAGTGACTTCGCTCTCCCCCCTGGCGTACGCCTACCTGGCCGTCCTGGTGGGAAGCATCGGAGTTGTTGCTGCGGACGCCTGGAGGACAGCGGCTGCAAGAGCCGTAGTCCTGGCCCAGGAAGGCGAGGTCCCGCTGAATCCCAGTTCCATGATTCCGTATGTCTTATCTCAAAGAAGGTACAGGTGGTTCTTCTTCGGTGCCGCCGGAGCCTACGGGCTCTTCTACAGTTTCTTGACGAGCCTGATTGTGTACCAGCCAGCCGTCGATTTTGCGCAAAACCCCGGCGTGTCCATTCCGTCCGCCCCAGTCGTCCAGCTGTTCGGGGCTCCCTTCTACGCGCCAGAAATCACAATCTTCCTTACCGACCATCTGGCTCTGATACTGATACCCCTCACTTTGATTCTCCTGACGTTGGTGTCGGTCCTCGTCGGACTCAATTTCGCGCTGGCCTTGTTCGCCTTCGACAGTCGCGTCAAGGGCGGGGAGAAGTCGTGGCTGGGCGGCCTGGGAGCTGCAGTGGGGCTGTTCACCGGATGTCCGACCTGCGCTGGCCTCGTCCTCGCAAGCGTCCTGGGGGGAGCCGGTGCAGTCTCCTCGGCTGCGCTGCTACAGTACTACCAACCGGTCTTCATAGCAATCAGCCTCCCTGTGTTGCTGGTCACACCGTTCATGGTCACCCGGAGCCTGTCGAGGGTCTTCAGAGAAGGATGCATCGTTACGGGTACCAAGGGGAGAGATCGGGGTTAAGCCTGAGTCTGCAATCACCATCTTTCGTGGTGGACGACGTCGTTGAAGGGGCGCCTTCCGCGTTTTAGCGAAGGAGACCTGACGTCCTCTGCCCTGTGCCCCATGGAGATGACGCCGACCGGATGGAAATGTGCTGGGATTCCCAGAAGCTCCTTCATGCCCTGCGGGTCGACGACACCGGAGAAAGCAGCCGCCAGCCCGGCGTCGACTGCACCCAGAAGAACGATCATGCAGCCGGCGCCGATGTCGAAGAACCAGTAGGGAGTGGGCCACGCGATTTCGTGTCCTTCCCCGTCAAGCTTGTCGGGCTCGGAGTAGCGGTCGTGATAGATCTTCTCACTGACACATGCGACGATGTCCACCGGGGCTTCGGAAATCCAGTTGTGGAAGCCCGCCCCGGAGTACTCGTTCTCTCCCTGCAGGCACCCGATCTTCGATTTCATCTCGTTGTCCGTGACCACGACATACGCGCTTCCCTGGCTGAAGCCTGCACTCGGCGCGTGCTGCGCGAGATCGAGAATCCTGTCTACAGTCTCCAGCGGGACTGGGGCGGGGGTGAAGTGCCGGACCATGCGGCGTTTCATGACCGCTCTTTCGAATTCCATGGACAGCTTATCGCGGGCCGGGTTTGTTAGTCTTGCTAGCGGCGCATGGTGCGGCCTGTCCTCAGGAGGTCCCGAAGGAGAGGCCCAGCTCCCGGAGCCATTTCCTGTAGGCCACAGCGATTCTGTCTGACCGCAGGTGCATCTCGGCCTGAAGGTCCAAGGGGAGGCGTTCAGGGCGCTGCGACTCCACGACTGGGACGTCCTGCCCCGTTATCTTGTCCTGGTAGGCTCTGAGTTCAGAATCAGTAGTCTCCGCTGCGTAGTCCAGGGCAATGCACATCCAGCCTTCGCAGCTGGACTCGTCGATGGGGGTCACGTTGAGCTGGATGGCGAAGGACCCCTCCTCGGTGCGCTTCACGAAGTAGGCGGTCAGCGGACGGAGCACCCTGTACGTGTAATTGACTGTCTTCCCGTTTCCGGTCCCGTCGGGGTCTGGCTGCCAGACGACGACGTTTCTGGCGACTATCCCTTCCGGCCCTGCCTCGACGGTGTAGTCGTTGATCTCTGCGTGCGCTTCGTCTCCGAGGAGTCCACCGTGCACGAACGGGAAGTGGGCGACGTCGAGGAAGTTCTCGACCGCTCTCGTTGCGCTCGCTCTGTAGAGGTACGGGCCGCAGAAGACCTTCCGGAAGGAGCGGTCGTCCCACTTGGCGAAGGCCGGGATCTCCCTTGCGGGTTCGCCAAGGCACGCCCACGTGAGCCCATACCTCTCCTCCGAACGGTAGGTCTTGACATGGGCGGTCGGGGGAGGCTTCTGCTCAGGATGCGAGGGGAAGCGCACGCATTGGCCGCTTTCATCGTACGTCCAACCGTGGTACGCGCAGGTGAGCTCCCCGTCCCTGACCGACCCCAGGGAGAGCCTTGAGCCGCGATGGACGCAGAGGTCCTGCCAGACGTTTGCGCGGCCATTGAAGCGCCAAGAGACGAGGTCCTCCCCGAGGACCCGGGCCTTCCGGATGGAGCCCTCAGGTAAGTCGGATGACCGACCGATGACGTGCCAGTCGTTGAGGAGGACAGGGTCCTTGAGGCTCGCCGAACTCATCGCTATTCTGGCGGCAGTTCTTTGTACGCCAGAGATATGTCGATTCCGCGCTTCGCGTTATAGGACTTGGACCAGTAGTAGATCACTGCGCCCGCGACCACGGAGAGGACGATGAACCCGTACGTCACGTTGTTCAGTGACCAGACAGCCGGATACGCTAGGAACTGATAGGAGAGGAAGCCGAAGACGAAGACGTTCAGGATCCCGGCGATTACGAGAATCAGCTTCGTCGTGCCCTGCTCCTTCTTCGCTCCGTGGACTGCCGCCGCGAGGCCCACGAAGATGAAGTAGATCATGGATGCGAGAATCGCGCCGAAGAGGGAAGTGAAGCCCCCGAACAACCCTCCGCCGTAGTTGAAAGCCGCAAGCCCGACCAGGATTACAGTCAGAATCAGGCTGATGGCATAGGCCACAATCGGCGAACCGAACCTGGTGCTGACGGTCGACACCCTAGCGGGGAGGAACCTGTCGAACGACTGGGCCAGAAGGTACCTCGAAATCACGATGACGCCGTAGGCAAGAACGCTCAGGTTGGACAGTATCCAACCAAGCCCGATCAAGGCAGCGACGAAGTTGTTTCCGGATACTCCCATCGCCAGAGTCCAGAAGTTGAAGGACTTGTCGAACACCAGCGTTGGATTCGTGTACGCAGCGTTGGTGAAGGCCTGCCCTGCAGTGTAGTACATCACGCCGACGGAGCTTGTGAGAAATATGAATACCAGTAACGCGGAGATCGGAACGTTCCATTTCAGTGCCGTCTTCCCTTTGATTTCACTGGCGACAGCCGGTGAGGCATTCAACCATGGATAGACGAACGCGGCCATCAACGGCAGCAGGAAGACTGTCGAACCCAAGTTGAAGAAGCCGCCTGGATACTGCGCCGAGACCACGCTGAACGTCTGGGAGCCGTTTATCGAGAAAGCCCCGCTGGGGTTGTTGATGTAGCTCTGGACCCCGCTCGGACCAGCGATCATCAAGACTGCCATCGAAAGAATCAGGGCGAAGAACCCGAAAATCGTCAGGGCAGAGACGAGCTTGAAGCCCGCCTTGGGCTTCACCACGTTGATGCCGATAAGCAGGGCGAAGATCAGCGCCCCCACAACGAACTGCAGGCCGGGGATGGATCCAGGTATCTCGCTCGGGAGAGCCAAGCCCAGAAGGTTCGGGTCGAAGGTGAAGGCAAGTCCCACTGCCCCTATAGCGAATACCGTGGAGAGGACGATCAGCGCCAAGTAGGCTGTGGTTTCGAGGGTGTAACCCATGAAGGACAGGATGCTTCCTGCCGGACCGCCGAAGATTCTGCTCACCCATACGTAGTCACCCCCAGTGCGTGGGTATCTCCGAGACATCATGGTGTAAACCACGATCTGGGGGAAAGATACCACGAACGCGATCACCGAGAGGAGGACCAGGTTCACACCTCCCATGCTCTGACGTGAGAAGAACATCGGGACAAGCCCGGAAATCCCGATGACCCCGAGCAGAGCCCCCACCGACATGTTGCTCATGTTCATGGCGATGCTATCGAAGAAGCCTACGTTCTTGACGAGCCCTGTGCTCTCCCTAACGAAAACCTTCGGTTGGGTGGTCTGAGCCTGGTCGGTGTTGCTCAATGAGATTGCAAAAGATTCTGCGTATATAATCGTGCATTGCGTGTTCCGTGTTAAACTCGACGCGGATTGTGAAATTCTAGTACCCGATTTCAGAGCTCGGGCGGAGGTGCCGCATCGACTTCACCCTCCCGCAGCGCTTGCACTTGTACAGCCCGCGGCCTCTGGGATTGTAGTCCCGGGTGTCGACCACGGCTTCGTGCTCAGTGCGAGACATGCACTTTTCGCACCACCGGTACTCTGGCAAGGTGACTGGAGGACCCCAAGGAGCAGGCAAAAAGTTTTATCGCCAAGAGGGGTGATTTCGGTCGATGTTCGACACCGCCTCAGTGGGGATACTGTTGATTCTCGCCGGTGTAGCTACCCTGCTGGTTGCGGTCCTGTCTAGCACGCACATGGCCGAGAGTGAAACGAAAGGGGCGGGGGTTCTGTTGATTGGGCCGATTCCCATAGTAATCGGCTCGGATGCCAAGTGGGCCAGCGTGGCAATAGCCTTGGCAATAATGCTGATTATCGTTAGTCTGCTCCTGTACGTGGTGTGAGTTGAGGGGACTCTTTGCTGTGGGTTTTCTGCTCGTCGCAGCAGGTGTCGTCCTGCTGGCCTATGGCAGCTTGGGCCAAGGGAACGTTTCGTCAGGGGGCTTCATCCTCATAGGCCCCCTTCCCATCGTCTTCGGGACAGGAAGCAATGGAGGGGAGCTCGCTCTCATCTCGGTGATGGTTGGGATTGTGATGGTCTTCATGCTTCTAGTCGCAATCTGGCGTCTCAGGTCCCTAACCGGTAAGGGACAGAAGGAAATCGATAAATAGCGGGGAGCTCGCTCTCTCATGTACAATGTCAAACTTGCAACCGCTCGTGACCCTAACCCCTGTCGCCAAGGAGAAGCTGGTCGAGGTGATGGAGACAGAGAAGGTGAGCGGCTCGTTCCTGAGGATCGGTGTCTTTCAGGGTGGGGGATGCGCGTGCAGCGGAGGTTACAGATATGCGCTCAGTCTCGAGGAGAAAGCAGGGACGGGCGACCTGGTCGAAGACGTTGGCGGACTGAAGGTGCTCGTCGAGAAGGGTGATGCGGACGTGATCAGGGGCTCGAAAATAGACTTCGTCGAAAGCCTGCAGAGGACTGGGTTCAAGATAGAGAACCCCAACGTTCGTTCGGGTTCATGCGGCTGCGGGGCCCACTAGTCTGTAGCAGTTCTGTCAGTCTTAGTGCGTTCATTGCGTATATTCCAAGGGACGCGATATTTATGCCCCCACCCATGGACTTGGACTTTGCGATAGGGCTTGATTGGCACGCTTAGAACCGTTTTTGGTACTAGATTGAACGCTTGTACTAGATTGGAGATTCTTCGCACATGCCATTGTTCGCTGCATTGCTAGGCTCTGGCGTTAGGATAACTGGACCCTTAGAATGGCACCAGGCGGACGGTGTTCTGTTCGGTCTTCGCGTAATTGGCGTTCAGAAGCCCAGTTTCGAGCTTGTATGCGGCGCTTAGCAAGGCGCTGACTTTGTTGACGCTCTTACTGGTCCGGAGCAGGATGAAGGGGTTGAAGTCCTGTACAATCTCTGTTGGGACTGTTTAGTTACTGTTGAGTGAGAACAACAGGGTTCTTCTGAGAGTATAGTATCCAGTCCATCTTTGAGGTATCGATACCAGCAAAGTTCAGAGGACACTTCCCATTCCGTCTGCTGTCCTTGCATGCCTCAAACGGATTGAAGCGGTAGTGCATCAGGAGGAGCTTCAATGAGTTCCATGCCGTCCGCCTCGTCTTGTATCCCCTCATGAGGTACAGCCTCATCTGTATCTTGTCATTGACGCTCTCTGTCCTGTTGTTGTCCCTGAACGAGCTGGGGACATGGAAGTGAGTTGTGAGCCCGTTGAAGTTGCTCGTCAGGGACCTGATGATCTGGAACGACTTCCGGTCTCTGAAGTATCCTGTCCTCCTCCTAAGGAGAATCTTCTGGAGAGCCTCCTGAGCCTCCCCTTCGCTCTTCGCATACAACACATCGGCCACCATCTCGAACAGCCTCTCCTGCTTCCTGGTCCTCGTCCTCCGCGGAATCGTCCTCGCGACCACCCTCTCGAAATGCACGACGCACAGCTGTATCGGTGTGCCAGGAAAGACGTCAGAGACGGCCTCATTCCACGCTGGATCGAGGTCGATCACGGCCTCCTTTGGCGAGTATCCGGTCTCATCCTTCACCTCGATTAGAAACGCACGAATAGTCTGGTAATCCTCATGCTCTGCGAGAACGGCGTCTACGACATCCTGAGTAACGAGGTCTACGGCGATGAGTGCCACGAGTATCTTCCCGCCAACTCTTACAGTCTTTCCATCGAGGCCAAGGAACCCTGACCATCTCGGATGGAGTTCCCTCGCTACGTCCAATGGGCTCTTGCAGTTTTCTCCGAGCTTGTCTACAATCAGGTATATCCTCGCGTAACGTACTTTCTTGTCAATGTTCTTGGCAGTCCTCCTGTAGGATCCTCTTGTGTCGAAGTAGGTGTTGACTATCCGTCGGATCAGTCGAGTGCCGTGATGACCTCGTCTATAGTTCTGCAGGAATGACCTTCCGCATTCGCGACAGAGGTAACGCCGCGCACCATTCAGTCGTCCATTACGCCAACATCTGAATGACTCGCAGAAGGGACAGGCAGGCTTCTTCCGATATACATGCCAACGAGCTAAATTCGATAGGTTTTATCCACAACAACTAAACAGTCCTCATTTTTCGATCTCTATCTCAAGCATAGCTTGACCACGACTAGGACCCCAAGAGTGGTTGAAGCTCTCTAGCAGCTTTGCGTATGCATTAATTACTTCGTCACTGTCAGGACGAACTAACCTAAGGTTTGCCCATTCAAGAAACTGTTTCACTAGGATACAAAGTCTTTCGGCCCTTTGCTTCTGGGACTTTAACCGAGTGATGTGATCCACATATCGATCGCTGGAAAGCAGACCCACGCGGTACCGCGCTGCCAGCGCCTCAATCTCTCGATTTACGTCTTCGGGGTTTTGGGAGACCTCTTCAAGAAGTTGCATAGCTTGCTGGTGAGCGGTATCTGCTGACGACTTGATTGGCTTTACCTTCTGCTCAAGTTCATCAAGGATTTCTGAATATGTCCGATTCGAAATTCTTCCTAGATAGAAGAGGGCATTGGTTCTCTTCAGCTGGTCTCTTACAGATCTAACACTTGCTGCCAACTCCTGAAAAGTCTTCTCAAGAGCTTCAGAAACCGACATCGAGATGACCACTCTAGGTCTGATTAGAACTAGTTTGACCCAGAGACCTCGCCTTCACCGTAATCGGCACACGCGTTCCTCCACGGCCGGATGATGGGGCGGTCGTGGTTAGTATCAGCCTACGGCTTTCTCCCGGATTCAACATGATGCGGAACGGGATCTCTTTAGGGACCTGGCCGTCATAAATTTGGATCACCCATGAATCAGGTGCTTCCGCCTTCTCTAGGCTTATTTCGACATCGTCACGACGGTTCCCACTTTCTTTTACCAGTATCAAGTAAGTAGCCGTCTGAGCCAAGCCGATCTTTTGGGATGTCTGGAGAACCCTAAGCTTGATGTCATATATAGGCGGCTGCGTGAGTACAATAGTGCTTAGGGGCGCGCTGCAAAGCCTGGTACGGGTTTCCGTTTTTATAAGACTTGCACGTACAATAGCATTTCCAGATGGCCAGAGAAGTGGAACGCTTCCCTTTACCGAGATCCTTTTGGATCCGCCCAGCGGCAGATCGAATGCTTCGCTGTTGAATGATAGGGTCTCTTTGTTATCGGGCGATGTAACAAGCACTTGAACCTGAAGCTTTGAAAGTGGTAGCGTCCCTATATTCCTCACCGTGACTTCGAAAGTTGCCGAGTAGCCGGTCTGTGCGTCCGAAGCAACTACGTTGACGATTTCAGCGACTTCTTTTTCTTCAAGGATGGTCGTCAGGATGATTACGTCTGATTCCACAGACAATTTTTTCGCCTCTGGCATATTTAAGTAAATCACTTTTGCCGTCCTTGGACGCGGCGCGTCTCTTGCCCGGTAAGACCTGACCGTACCACTCGAGATGTCAAGGACCATCGCAAGAGCCTTTGGATACAGTTGCTGGTAAGCCCTCTGCAGTCTCAAATCTATGCTTGAGAGAGGCTGAGATTTCAAATGTGAGTGGTACCAGCCTACGAGATAGTTCTCCTGACCTCGCAGTTTCTCAGCTATTCTGGCAATCTCTACTGAGTTCAAGACTACAGACACACTATCTCCTTGAGAGACCGGGGAGGCATCGGTGACGAATACCTTTCCTCCAATCTCGTGGCCTACAAGCACTCCAGCCACCTCCACCATTGAATGCTTCCTTGCGTGGTCCAAGCACTTTTGCATAGCATCATCCGCGATTTCAACGTCATTAGCATCACAAGAAGTGCTGGCATACGAAGGTAAGGATGGCGTGTTCACCCCGAATGTAATGAGGCCTCCTTCCCCAATATTCAACTGCCTTAAGGTAAATCTGTCACGCCTAGAGCTGAGCGTCTCTCCCCGGAATACCAAGACGACCTCAGCGTGGACACCAACTCCCCAAACGTAGGACACAGCCCGTCTGATGCTACCCAAGCTTTCGCTCAGGCTGACGCTAAGCTGGATGAAATCAGTCCGCGGCCCAAAAGCTGGAATCAATCCTATGACTATTCTATCGTTCGACACTTTTTCAGCGTACACTCTCGGGCCACCATTTCACTGACGCTTTTGGCTCGCCAAGACTTAATAATTGTATTGCCCAAAGGCCCTGTCAGTAGATGCGAATGAGCGCGTTCTTGAGGTTGTAGAATCGGTTCTTTCGATGTAAGGGAATTTTTTGGGCCCAGCTCGAAGCCCATCCTATGATTCAACCAAAGCACGGCTTCAACCCACTGTTGATGAGGTATCTGCCAGAGCTCTTCGGCTTCGAGGTGAAGGCCCGCTCCCTGTACAAGAAGACGGATTACATATCGCTTCTCGTCAACGCCTCGATCCTCAACACGTATGCCGAAGGGATGAGCAACGTGTCAAGGAAGCTGGGGAACCACACACCTACGGGAGAGACGGCACTCACGTACTTCAAGACAATCGACAGGTACGAACTACAGAGCGTGGTCTCCATCGTCCTCGAGGAGCAGGTCGACGAGCTGAGGAGGAAGGGCCTCCTGAAGAGGCCGGTCCCGATCGCCTTCGACTGGCACGACGAGATGTTCTACGGAGACGAGAACGCAGAGATGGTCAACGGGACGAAGCCGAAGGACGGTTCCTGCTACGCGTACCAGTTCCTCACGGCGAGCGTCCTCGTCGATGGTAGGAGGCTCACCATCGTGCTCGCACCCGTCAAGTCGAGGAAGCACCTCCTCGACTACGTGAAGGACGCACTGAACAGGATAAGGAACGCCGGCATCATGGCCAAGTATCTCCTCTTCGATGGAGGGTTCTCCTCGCTCGACCTCCCTGCATACCTGGAGGCGAACGGCTACCAGTACGCGATACGCTTCACGCCCAACTCCGTCACGAAAAGGATGAACCTGAGGGACGGGCAGGCGAAGGAATATCCCTGCGAGAGACCCTTCAGGATCGTGAGGGCGGACGACAAGGAGAAGAAGAAGCGGGGGAGGAAAGATGGTGCGGGCCCACTCACCTACCTCTTCGCGACGAACATGGTCTGCAAGGCGAGGCGAATCCTCAGACGCTACAAGGACAGATGGGGAGTGGAGACCACGTACCGAAAGCATAACGAGTTCCTTGCAAAGACCACGTCGAAGAACTACGTGGTCAGGTTGCTCTACTACGCGGTATCGATCTGCATCTACAACGTCTGGTGCCTCTTCAACGTTCATGCGAGGAGGCATGTGATAGTGCTTGAGGCGAAGGTATACCTGCTCTTGGCGGCCTCCTCCTTCCTGATATCCGCGACCACCCTACTCAGACCTTGATGATGCTCCAGACAGAAGGGAGGTGGTAAACATCGGCCCGATGTGTGCCCATTCGCATCTACTGCTGTTAAGCTCTCGGTTTCTCGTTCTCTCTGTTAAGCGTCGGTTGTCTGGACGCAGGATTAGCCTTCCGTGAGGTCATAACGCTCAGGAATGAGCAACTTGCTGCACACTCAGCAGGTCGTTATTTCTGGGCAGGGTCTCGTTTGGTCTGGCGCATACATTAGTCTGCAATTCTGGCACACTAACACGCTAACTACCATGCTAAACATGGCGGTATGAGACGCCTTGCCAAGCCTTAGGGACGCGGCTCGGGATCTTGTCGGTGCTAGGCGTCGGGGCATGCACCCTAAGGGTATACTCGGACGAAAATCTTCCAAAGCTCGTCCGCCTGCCTTCGGTAGTCCTTGCGGCTGGCAATCGTCTCCGCATGGAGGCGTCGCATTAGTGCTTTCATCTGCCCAAATCCGTCCGCAGACTCTCTGCTCAAGTGGACAAGATGAACTTCGATTCCGTTCTTCCTCAGCCAGTCCATTGGCTTGAGTATGCATGATTCGTTTAGTTGGCCTTGCCAATTAACCCGCATCGTGAAAGGCAACACAATCATCTTGGAGCCAACGGACTTCGAAATTTCGACCCTTTCCTCTGTGCAATCGATGACTTCCTGAGCGTGGCAGAATAGGTTCAGCTCTTGGCAAGAACCTGAATAGACGCTGAGCTTCTTTCCTTTATGAGAGAAAAGCGTCCTACCAAACTCATGCTTCAGTTTCCTCTTGAACCCCTTGTCCTTCGTCTTCCCGATGGTCTTGGACTTGCCAGAGTTCTGTGCCCCTGCAAGGATTAGAGCCTTCAACCCCCCATCTTCGCAATTCTGTCTAATTAACTGCTTATTTGTAGGTTCGTAGTCGCGGATTGATGGCTGCGAGTATCTTCGGCAGCTGCATCCACTCAGAGAATCTGTCGCCTATCCATCTGCAGAATGCGACGATGCATCTGTCCCTCATCCATCTGCATGCCTCGCCGATGCTGTACCTACGCTCTTCCTCGTTCTGCTCCAGTGCCGCCCTCTTCTCTGTACGACTCTTCGCGATCAGGAGGAGGCTGTAGGTCAGGAGGACTAGGTGCGAGTGTACTATCGCCGCATCGCTCTCCCTGAACCTGTAGTCTCCGAATCCCAGAACGTTCTTGATGTCCCAGTGGAACGATTCGATCTCGGCCCTCTTCAGCGCACGCTTCAGCAAGGATGCCGTCGACTCCTCCCTCGCTCTGAGGATGTTCGTGCATGCATAGTGGACGTCCTTCGTGTCGGCCTTGCAGTTGAATAGGAGCCTCGTCCTGCCCACCTTTGGCATGTATGCCTCGGTGTCCAGGCACTGGTAGATCTCTCCATCCACCTCGACGTCTCTGAAGAACGGCCTCATCCTCCCGGCAAACTCGTCGACGCGAAGCCTCTCGTTCTTTCCCTGTTCGTCGACCCCATAGAAGATTATGCGGTTGGTCTTCGCCTCGCTCATCCAGTCGAAGCCCCTGTCTTCTACATGCTTCACCACATCCCCGCAAAGGTACCATTCGTCGAACTCGACAATGGTGCGCCTGGACGGAGGATTGAACGAGTCGATGAGCTCGCATGCCAGCTCAATCTTGTTTTTGAAAGGCTTGCTCGAGGTCCCTTCAGGCATGTAGAGCCTCAGGTCGACGGGGTAGAGTGTGCCGTTGACGGAGCAGACCTCCGTCACGTAGTTGTGTCCCCTGATCAGGCCGTGCTTCGAGTCATGATGGTAGCCGACGCCCTCGCCGCCATACCTCTCCACGTTCGTGTCGTCCAGGAGCAGGTAGCAGAGTGACTTGCCCCTCAGCCCGAGCTCGTCCTCCACGAGCTCCACCCTCCTCCGGCTCAGAGCGCGATGGTCCCACTTGGGGTCCGTGATGAAGCGGTTGAGGTTGCTCTGGTCCTTGTGCGGGACGAACGAATCGTTGACGTTCTTGACGCATCTCTCTCCCTCCGCGGCCATTATCCCCACGACAATCCTCGCCAGATTCTCCTGCTGTGGCTTGCTGAGGAGCGGGGCGAAGTTCCTCAAAAGACCCTTCATCGGAGACGGTATCTCAGATGCGAACACGAAGACGAGTAACGTCTGGCTCGACGAATCAGCTACGATGCCAAGAGTCCTTGACCATCAGGAGAAATCTACAAACAACCAGTTAATCTGGCTTTGGTCGGCCTCCCCTCCCTCCCGAACGAGTCTGCCGCGCCCTGCACCCTCTGATCGCAGACGCAAGGCATGATGAATCGGATTTGGAGCTGGTCGAGCAGGTTGATGCACTCCAGCAGGAAATGAATCACGTGAGGTAGGACATAGCTCTAGGACAGTCTTGTCCTAGATTCGTTTGGACATGAGGAGAGCGTCCTCTGTATAGCCCCTCATCTTGTAATAGCGCCTCAGGAGGTGGGATTCTTCGAAGCCAAGATGTTTGTAGAATCCTATGGCCCGTTGATTGCTCGTTTTCACTTCGAGCGTGACTTTTCCGATGGACTTCGTCCTGAGTATATCAATGATACTCGCAACCAAGGCGGCGCCAATCCCCTTCCTCCGGCACTGGCGGTCAACCGCAATTGAAAGAATGTGTCCTTCAGAACCTCCTCTTGAAACCCTTCTTTCATCTGCGACTAGAAAGCCTACCACTCTTCCATCAACTTCGGCGACGATAAAACCATCTGACGGTATCTCGTAAGATGCGCGTAACGAGGAAAGGGGAGTCAACTCTGTAGGCGCCGTACCCTCAATCTGAACCACTCTCTCCCTGTCGGAATCTTCGAACCTCCTTATTTTGATCGAGCTTTCCATCAACACAGCCGCTCGTTACTACCTCCGCTAAAAAGACTTTAATGAAAGGAATTCCCACTGGTCGCGAATTTGCGAACCCCAGGGAAGAACCAATGCTAGATGTATTAATCACATTCGACTTCGAGGAGTGGGAAGGCAAATACTCGACATACGAAGCGAATTTGTATCAGAAGACTGAGCGGATAGTCAACCTTCTTCAAGAACGGCATCTCCCTGCTACGTTCTTCCTTGACGCCGATAGTACTTTACTCTATCCTGAAGCTGCAAGACTGTTGGCTGAAGGAGGCTTCGAGCTTGCTGTGCACAGCGACTACCATCCTGGAGCGGTCCGGGACACAAGAAACAGGAAACGGGCACAGGGTGTTGATATCCCGGACTTCAGACAAGATACTGAAACACAGATTTCAAGAATTCAACAGGCCAATTCGATGATACGTCAAGTGATTCCTGACTTTAGCCCTGTTGGTTTTAGAGCTCCTGACCTGAAATGGAACGAGTCCCTTTATACCTCTCTCGGCAAACTCAACTTCCTTTATGACAGCTCGCAAAAGGTAGACACCTTCCATCCTTTCCAGATGAATGGTATAGTGGTGTTCCCCGTAAACTGTGGAGACTACGACTCAGCCTGCTACGAGATGAGCCCGCAATACGTTCTAACGGTCTGGAAGGACAAGTTCTCCAAGGCGTGTGAAGCCTCCGCAAGAACTGGAGAATCCTGTTTCGTTCTCCTGGCTCATCCCTCTGTTTCAGGCAAGAACAAATACATAGGACTCCTCAAAGCCATACTGAACCATATTAGCTGGTATGGCGTGCAATATCACATGTGTAGTGAACTGGCAATCAAATACAAAGAATGAGATCACACGGCGGGTCAGGAACCCTCCCGTCATGCCTCCTGGAGTCGATAGTCATTCTGTCGACGCGAGGCAACCGTGAGCATGCAACAAAGATGGCCTAGGTGAATTGCTTGAGTCAGAAGTCAAATTGCTGAAGCACTCTCTTTTGTACAACTCGGTAAGCTTCTTCGAGTGATTTCAGCGCTTGCTCACCTTTGGGGGCAATCTCATAAGTCTTCTTTCTTTCCTTCCAACTCGGTTTTATCAATCCGTCTCTCTCCAACGAAAACAGGATAGGGTAGATTACTCCCGGACTTACCATGACTTCAAACGTAGTGTGTATCTTGGCGATAAGGTCGTAAGCTCCACTTTGGAGCGAACCTTTCAAGAGTCCCAACACGACAAGGTCCAGACAACTCTTCACGAAACGCTCCTTGATATCCGAATTCGCAAATGTCAACTGGCCCACTCCACATCATCGTTTGTGAGAAACTTAAGGTATTCGTCGGTAACGGGCGTGGGGCAAATAATCGCAGGAAAAGAACACTGATCGGCCTAGCCCTCAGCCTCCTCCTCGTCGTAGCAGGGGTTTACGCCGCGATGACAAACATCTGGTGGCAAACCACTAACACCTTTACGATCGCCGGCGACTTCCAAACCGACCATGTAGGCATAGTCTACAACCCCCTTACCACCTAACGCTATCCCCCTGAACGATTGCACGCCCTGCACAAGAGGGACTTCCCCGATGTGGGGTCGTAGTAACTCAGGCAACAGCACGATACACCCGGGGGACCGTATAGGCTGCAATGCTTATGTGGACGCGACGGTGTCGCAAACGTCCGCAGCAAATGTTACTGGGACCAACAGTGGCTGGTTCAGTCACAACGCCTGGTATGCGGCGGCATAGTGCGACGGCTGCGGCACGAGCTGGATGGAGGTTAATGGTGGACTCCCTACCACTCTGAATGGGGGGCAGTGGTATGTAGTCTGGATTATCATAACCATCAACAACGACGTGTCCGTTAACTCGACCTTGACCTTCAACGTGTCCTTTGGGGAAGCTTCGCAAAGTACTGGAGGTTCCTCCTGTCCTCCATCCTGCAGAAGTTGATGATGAAGTATAGTGGAGTGCTACTCCCCTTCAACGGGAACTCAGGGACATTCTCTGCATAGGATATTGATGTGATACGTTGCTGTCCATCTAGAACCAGCAAACTCGGATTCGTCTCATCTTTTCCAAGATAGTCATCTCGGCACTCAAGGGAGTGCTCGGAGACACGCCCCTGTCGGGAAGATCCCTCGGCCAGAAGGCTGAGGCGACGCTGAAGGTCATCCTCTACGACAAGTTAATGTTGTTCTGAGAGCTGCAGATGAGAGGTCAGAGAAGGAAGCCACAAGAAGAACCGGCTCGATGTGCTCAGAGAAGAACTATGCTACGACCTGTGTCGGTTGCTAACTCTTGTTGTTCGGACCGGGGCCGCGTCGCTATTCGGTGGCGCCGGTGAACAAGTGCATCCTGTTGCAAGCCAGAGTAACCTCGTGCACAAAGACCTACTTCCCACCGTCTAAGAAGTGAAAAGCGCGGCCAATTGGTTTCACATTTCCCTGTTAAAACGTCGCGAATATTGCATTCAGACCTGACTTTGGACATACGCCCTGCTTTGAACTCGATTTTTGTAGTATCATGATTGCGATAATTCGCTTCTCCGTCATTTGAGCGTGCATAGGCTTTTATGTAGTATTCACACAACCATAGGCGCGATGACATTTCTCTGGGCGAGGAAGAGGCCCAGCGGCGCCATCGACTACTACCTGAGGAGGACCGAGAGGGTCGATGGGAAGCCGAAGGTCGTGATGAACATCTACCTGGGCACGGCGGAGCGCATACTCGAGCTCGTCCAGGGCAACCTCTCGAAGGTCGAGTTCGAGCTCGCGTCGTTCCAGTTCGGAACGATAGCCTCGATGGCAGCGGTGGACAGGGAGCTGGGGTTCTCCGAGATCGTGGGCGAGGTGACGCGGAGCGAGTCCACGGCCAGGGCGCTCCTCTCGTTCATCTGCGCGAGGAGCGAGGAGCCTCTCTCGAAGAACGCAATGGAGGTGTGGTCGAGGCGCTCGGCGATGAGGCTCCTCAAGGCGCTCCCTTCCCTCTCGTCCAGGAGCTACCTCCGGTACATGGACAGGCTCACGCCCGATCACGTCAGCGCCATATCGTTCAGGATAGCGAAGAGGCTGATCGAGATGGGGCACGACCCGTCCCTAGTCTTCTTCGACACGACAAACTTCTCGACTGAGCAGGACCCGAGGGGCGACGAGGATAGGAGGCTCCTCGCGAGGGCAGGCCACGCGAAGGACCACAACAGCCAGGCGAAGCTCGTCGGCCTCGCTACAGCGACGACTGAGAGGCACTACCTCCCGATCATCCACGAGACTTTCCCGGGAAACGAGAACGACGCCTCGCTCTTCCAGAGGACGATAAGATCGATGGTCGAGACGCTCCAGAGGCTCGGGGTCAGGTGCAGCGACGTATGCTTCGTCTTCGACAAGGGGATGAACTCCGAAGACGGATTCAGCCTTCTCACGGAATCGAGGGTACACTTCGTGAGCTCCCTGAGGAGGAACCAGGCCGGCGACCTGATCTCTTCGGCGGGGCTACACAGGTACGCAAGGGCCTACACCACCGAGAGTGGGGAGGAGATACGGACGTTCCGTGCGAGCATGACCGTCGCAGGCGTCGGTGGCACTGTCGTCATAGTGTACAACGCCTCGGCCGAGAAGAGGCAGCTCGAGGACTACCAATCGGCGAAGAAGAGGTTCATGGAGGGATGCAAGGAGATATCGAGGTCACTCCTCTCGTCAGCGGAGGTGCCTCGAAGAGGGAGGCCCCCGACGGTCGAGGGTGTTGAGAGGAGGGTCATCTCCTCGCTCGTCCCGGAGAAGTGGAGGAAGGTCTTCCGCTTCCGGGTCGGGAACACCCTCGATTCGGCCGAGGGCAAGATCACCCTAACCTACTGGATAGACGCCAAGGCTGAGAGGGAGAAGGTGAAAGGCTTCGGGAAGACTGCAGTATTCACTGACATGAGCGGGTGGACAGACGAGAGGATAGTCAGGACGTACTTCGCGAGGGGCGGGATGGAGGAGGACTACCGCGTCCTCAAGGACGCCCTACTCTTCCCCGTGATGCCGATCTACCACCGCCTCGACGCGAGGATAAGGGCCCACGTCTTCTTGTGCGTGATGGGCCTCCTCTTCTACAGGTACATCCAGTGGAGGCTCGAGAAGGAGACGGGCGAGAGGGTGCCGATGGGCAGGATGGTCTCGCTCCTCCACAGGATAAGGCTCGGAGGCCTGATGGTGAAGGGCCAGAAGAGGGTGAGGTTCAAGCTCGAGAAGGTGGAGAAGGAAGAGGAGAGGGTCGTGAAGGCGCTAGCCTTGGAGAGATTCGTGCCGAATTAATTCCAATTGATACTACATACCTCCACGCTCATTTCCCGAAGGGATTCAACCTTGATGTCCAAAGTCAGGTCAGACTTATTAGCTCCTCCCGCCTTGAGGTTTCCAGGTGAGCAGTGGAATATACCAAGGGCAGTCGGGGAAGGTCTTGCCGACATGCGGCTTGTGTGGCCGCACCCTCGGCAGTGGCTTCAACTACACGTGCCACGTTTGCGGCGCGACTTACTGCTATGCTCACATGCCCGACAGGTGCGACCACAAGAAGGCGAAGGTGCCGCCGATGAGCATCCTTTCACGCAGGTAGGCATAAACCGCCCGGCTTCCTGCCAAAGGCGAATTGAAAGTCTACCTCTCAGTGCCGATGGTTGTCAACAGACAACCTGAGAGGGCACGTTCGATGGCCCGGGCGATAATCGATTCAGGGAACGAGATCTCTTCGCCTTGGGTTCTCGAATCGGCAGAGATGCACGACCCATCCGTGCTCAGCATCTTCAATCGCGACCGACTCGGTGTGGAAAGCAGCGATGTGATAGTCGCTGACGTTTCGCAGCCGAGCATAGGAGTGGGAATAGAGGTCATGGCTGCGTACTACGGCGGAAAGAGGGTCATCGTCGTGATCAAGAGAGGGAGCGTGGTGTCGAGGATGCTGATGCACATGGACCGGAAGGAGAGCGTCGAATTCGACGGGGACTCGGACCTGGTTTCGGCTTCTTAAGTCCGATACAGATTTGTATCCGATATAACGCTATGGCTTGTCGAACTTGTATCTTGCATCACACGAGGGTTTATTAAGGTTGTCATCTTCTGGCTGAATGACGGAAAAGTTGGCAGCAGGAACACCGCCAGCACCGATAAGTGTCCTAGAAGTCTTGGACAGAATCCTCGACAAGGGCGTTGTAATCGACCTATTCGCCAGAGTGTCACTCGTCGGCATCGAACTCCTCACCATAGAGGCGAGAGTCGTTGTCGCATCCGTAGAGACATACCTCAAATACGCCGAAAGAATTCACGAGATCGGACTCGTGGCAGCACCCGCGATGAAAGGGTAAGAAGCGGTAAAGGACATCCTCCTTTTTTTCACGACAACCGAGTTGGTGGTATGCTTCCTCTAGGCTTCTTCAATCATACCTTGGCCTCAACCTTCGTTTGGCACCAGTCTTCGTCCTGTTTGCGCCTCTTCTTTCGCGGTACCGCAGGAGTTCGCATGGGAAGCAATATCAGTTGATAAACAGCGTAGTAAGATTGGTGCCAAAGGATGAAATGGGGTTAAAGCAAGCCGTTTCCCACTACGCAGAGCCGAAACAAGATTATACGGCTGTCAGGAGGCGTAAGTCTGCTAACACCGTTCACAGCAAAAGAGCAAGTAATCGTCCACCACTGTTATGGTATCGGAAGCGCCTGATACAGTGAACGTTATTCATATCGTATGTTTACGAAGTTGAAGGGTGGCCAAGGGCCAGTGCATAGAAATTCAAGACCGCTGGGCCTATATCGTTCAATAAGGGTTTCAACCGCACTCCTGAAGTCATTCTCGCTGGACTTGTTCACCAAGAAAGCCGCGTTCAGGAGCATGTGTCCTATCAGCCTGGATTGACGGTCCTCCAATGCGTGGCTCTTGAGTTCCTTGAAGATTGTGTCAGCGTATTCCTCAGTCCTCTTATTCAATTCCTCCTTTAGGGCTTCGTCCAACTTGATCTTCAGAAGATACCCTATGCCCGGTGTCTTGCCTTCCATCTCCTTTTCCAAAGCCATGATTCTGTTACTTGTCTTTCTAACCTCCTCCGCGGCTCGGTCTGGGTGCCACAGAACCTTCACCCCGAGCTCCACCTTGCCTTCCAACCTCCTGATCTCCACCTTCACTTCGTGATAGAGTCTTGAAAGGGCACTTTTGATCCCGTCATCGCCTTTGAATATCGTAGAGAACCTCAAAGGCAAAACCGTGTAATCCAGCATGACTCTCTGGATCACGTTCATGTGTGTAAGCGCATTTTCCTCGGTGGGTTCATACTCAACCAGCGGAGTATCGCTTACAACCCCACTGATATCTTTGTAAGGGATTGTGTAGACTTCGCTATGTCCTTCGATCCCTATGGCGCCGAAGCTTTTCCTCTTGTCGCATTCGATGATACAGTATATGTACCTTCCATCAGCCATTGCCACCAAATTCTCCCTCTTCGACCGATTTCCCGTATAGCAATCGCTTTTTATAGTCTTTTTAATGCGTCCGCATGAACCTTAGGACAGACAGGCAACAAGCAACCTAAGGCGACATGCTTTCGTCACCTGTGATGCAGTTATTTCCAAGGATACTATGGTTGAGTCGCGCCTCGTTGCTTCTCTTCTTTTGACCTTCTCGCAGTGTTCTTGAGCTCAGCGTTCTCACGCTTCAATTTTTCATTCTCTGAAAGAACATTCTCCAGTTGCTCTCTAGCTCTTTTCCTATCAGCTTCAACCTTTGCCAACTCCTTGCTGAGATTATCTAATCTGCTCTGAAGCGCATTGAATCCCTCTTTCGTCTGCTCAGCCTGCCTCTGAAGTGCGTCTGTCTGATCCGCCTTTGCCTCCAGTGACACGAGAGTTTCTATGGCTTTCTTAGGTGCTACAAACACAGTGCGGCTGCTGTATACTGACTGATCGATTAGGTCGTATTTTCTCAGCACGTTTAGTTCATCCTGTCTTATGTCAAAAGCTTGGAATCGAAAAGTAGTTCTTATGTTTTGATCCATGCCTACCAGAACATTCGGCGAAAGTAGTTTATAAGCGTGTGGTGGCCGGAATGACCTTCGAGGGTCAACGTTAAGTTCAGATTTCCCCTCCAGCAGGTTAGAGATGGTCCAGATGACATGGCGGAGCGAATGGGAAATCCTGAAAGATGGATTCCTGGAGAGACAAGGGAGGTAGCATGATTGGAGGAGAGTCGTGTCAAGAGACCGAGGCTACAGTGCCTTCAAAAAGCTGATTTGAGGTTCATTCTATATGGAGGCAAAGGTGGCGTAGGGAAGACTGTGTGTGCCGCAGCAACGGGATTATGCATGGCTAGACAGGGGAGGAGAACTCTTGTCTGCTCTGTAGACCCCGCCCACTCGCTAACCGACTGCTTCGGTCAAACGATTGGCGATAGAATCAACCAAGTGAATGGAGTAGACGGCCTTTATGCCCTAGAGATCGAAGCTGGACAGGTCTTCGAAGATCTAAAGAAGAGGTACAGGGATGTGGTCGACGAAGCACTTGGCCGATTCCTTGCAGTAGTCGACCTACCGTTTGAGAGAGAGATTATCCACGACATCATGGACCTGTTACCCCCCGGGTTGGACGAACTTATGGCCTTATCCAAGCTGAATGATATCGTAAGATCCGGACAGTTTGACCTGATCGTCGTGGATATGGCGGCTGGCGCGCATGCGATCCGCCTACTGGGATTGCCACTTTTGGTCGAGGAATGGTTTCACGAAGCCTTCCGCCTGCTAGACCGATATGAATCTGTGATGCCCTTTGAAAAAGGCAGAGAACTCATGGAGGGTTTGAGACAGGATGTGGAGGCATTAAGAGTGATGCTCACAGATCCTGAGCGGACATCATTCATTACTGTCACAATCCCCGAAGCGATGGGAATCTACGTGACCGAGGATATGGTTAGAGGTCTTGACTCCTGCAGGATGCCCTATGAGGATATCGTCATCAACTTCGCCATCCCTTCGGATGTAGAATGTAACTTTTGCATCCAGAGAAGGAAGAGTCAGAGGAAACGTATCGAGGAGATCTATGAGAAGTTTCCTAGATGCGGTATCGTAGAAGTACCAGTATTTCCGGGGGAAATCAGGGGGATAGAATCTCTCACGAGCTTCGCCAAAGCTTTGTTTGAAGGCGTCTACGAACCTCGATTTACGCGCGGGGAGTCAAGAGCACTGGTTGAGGCTACGCCCATTGTTGAAAGGAAGCCGAGGTTAGATCTGTCAAGAAAGGGTCTCAAGTTTGTACTATTCGGTGGAAAGGGCGGGTGTGGAAAGACGACAAGCGCAGCTGCAGCCGGGATATATATGGCGAATCACGGCAAGAGAACTGTGGTCCTCTCCACGGACCCTCAGCGCTCCTTATCCGACAGTTTTGAACAGGAGGTAGGCGAAGAGCCCACGCTGATAAAGAGCGTAGAGAACCTTTACGCCCTAGAGATCAACGCAGAAAGGCTCCTAGAGGACTTCAAACGGGAGCATGGGGAGGAAATACTGGAGATAGCCAGCAGAGCAACAATCTTTGAAAAGGAGGAATTAGCCGGCTTTCTTGACCTGTCTCTTCCAGGCTTGGATGAATTCATGGCCCTGATGAAGCTTACGGACATGATGAGAGAAGGGCGATATGATCTCTTCATCCTCGATACGGCGCCCACTGGACATACTTTACGTTTCTTGGAGCTCCCAAGTTTGATGTCGAACTGGGTGAAACTGATAACCAAGATGAGGGCTAAGACCCAATACGTTGTGCAAGCCTTCTTTAGGAGAAGTTTAAGAGAGAAGCCAGACATATTCTTGGAGAAGATGCTGAGCGATATCAACAGAGTGAAGTCAAATCTCACTAACCACGGACAGACCGAATTCATCCCCGTGACGACTTTGGAGGAGATGGCCATCAGGGAGAGCGAGCGATTGATATCCCAGCTTAAGTATCGTAATATTCTGGTGAGACAAATCGTCGGTAACGGGCTCGTACCCCCGAACCCTGGGTGTGGCTACTGTAGGTCAGATATGGAGATTCAGCAAAGCGAGCTTCAAGACTTGTGCAGGGAGTTCCCAGGTCTGAGCATTGTCCAGATGCCACTCTTCCCATCCGAAATCAGAGGGATCGCAAGACTGACAGACTTTGCGGAAGCTCTATTCGGCTCACTGGGAAGGCATGGAATGTGACATGAGGGATCCACCCTTAGCTCCTGGAGAGAAGATCGTTCGACGTGGGTCAGCAAGCCTTCGTGTTGGATTATACGGTTCTTCATGGAAACCTGTCAACCTAGCCCTGACGAACAGACGAATACTCATCTGTCAACCCTCGTTTAGAGCGATATGGCAAACCCAGCTGGATAAAGTGAATGAGGTAACGATCGTGAAGACTAGGTTCATACTTGGGCTGAAGAGAAACTCGCTCTATATAGAAACAAACGGCACGAAGCAATGTGTGGCGGTGAATAATCCGGAGGAATGGAAAACCGAAATCATGAGAGCGAAAGCAGATCCGAGATGATGCGAACACTCCCTCGAAAAAGCCCACGCATCCTTATACAAGAAGAAAGTGGTGTGCACGTCTACTGCACGGTTGAGTGCGGAAGGAAAACAGGTTTCGCGAAGATCGGATCGACAAGGAGTTCTTACGCAACACATACAAGACTCGACTCGTCTATACCTTATCCACTCTAACCTGTAAGATTCCGTTCCTGTAGGTTGCCTCGATCTTTTCAGGATCGACGGTGGCTGGAAGAGGTATCTCCCTATAACATCCGCGGCTTGGGTCGCCGCTCGATATTACGAGTTTATTGCCTACGATCTTCAGGTCAACACCTTCGTCACCGACTCCTCGGAATTCTGTGATCAGAGTTACATACTCACCTTCATCGATGATATCTATCAGCGGCTCTCTTCGCCCTTCTTTGATAAGACTGCCAATATCCATGGAGGGTCGTGTTGGAAGCTTTACCTGGTCAGGCTGATCGTCTGCCAGCGTCTTCACGGAGAGATTGTACACTATGCGAGTGCCTTTAATTCCCCCCAGGTCTTTAATTTCGCCAGCTTGCTTTGCCTCGCCAGTTCTAAGGGCTTCATTGAGCAGGCGGAGGATATTCTCTATCCCCCTTGATACCATGCCGAACTCTGAGTCGTCGGAGCGTTTTTTCCTAGGCATATGTCCACCTCATAGCAGTCAGGGCGTAAGTTTGACCTTCTTTAATTTACGCTTGCGTATAGCTATCGGTTCTTCAGCAGTTTTCCCTGTTTCTCCCTTTGCAAACGTACTCTTCCATCCACACCACGGACGACTTGTGTGAAGAAGCTCGTGCCTTTCGACCTTTTTACGGCACTCAGGACACGTCTCCTTGTCCATCTGCGCCTCCTTCCAACCCCGAGCCTCTAGATTGGTTCCGGAAGGAAACTCCAGGCCGTACTTCGCCGCAGTTTCAAACGAAGCGAAGGCGGCTCTGATCTTGATTCCAAGCAGTTCAACATCAGCCAAGGAGACGACAAAGTCCGCTTTGATTACGAGGCCCTCATCAAATATTCTGTCTATTAGATCGACGAGGGCAGTACCTTCTTTCCCCAGTAGGTTCCAGAAAATTCGTCTGGTTCACCCGCTGAACAGTGTCCTTATCCTTGCCAAAAGCATCATGGCGTATCATTTTACTTGGAGAACGTGTACAGAACGACAGCGAGTATCACCCTTGCTGAGTGGTGTATGAGGATTGTCCATTCCGCAAGAAGGAGATTGTTGAGGCGAAGCTTAAGCGACACATCTCAATTCATAAAAGACCTGTTACTCTTTAGAGCCTTGAGCACAGATTCGATGGTGTCGCCCAAAGTCGTCACATATGCTTGATTTGACTGGTAGCTCTCTTCCCGGATTCGAGTGCCATAGCTCGGTCTCGCCTTTTATAACCGATTAGAGTTGGTAAGCATATGGTTTTCTCACAGAATACAGACTTTCGCCTTCTCAGGAACCTTTGCGCTCACCCTTACAACTCTTCAAGAACTGGTAAGGCAAGCTGTTACGCTTTGGCAAGGACTGTCTCCTGAAGGGAAGAGGGTGGTGCGTGAAGGATTCTCGCTGGATGAGCCTCTTATGCCTCGGTTTGCTGAAGTTATCTGGCCTTCGCTTTCGACGACATAAATCTTATGTTTACATCTAAAGGATTATATCTTCGTGTAGGGAAGAGGTTACGGGGAGAGATGGCGTGAGCGGAGTAGGCCTGACTGATATGCTCCTCGACATCCTTGGAAATAGGACTCGTAGGAGGATCCTTGGATTGCTGGCTGAAGAACCCCGCTATCTCCTACGGCTTTCGAAGGAGCTGGACGTGACGATGCCTGCGATTCAAAGGCATCTGGAGATGATGGAGGATTGCGGCCTTATCTCATCTTTTGAAGAGAAGAGCGACCTGGGAGCGCCTCCCAGAAGATGCTATCGGTTGAAGAGTTCAGTTTACTTGACCGGCGGAATAACGAGTGACTTCGTTAAGATCGAGATCTTGCCCTTGGCCGTAGAGGTGCCGAAAGACGTTCCCAGAGAGTTTTCGGAGCTGCAGGGAGAGGTGAAGAATCTGCGTGATACTAAGGATCATAGGGAGAGGCTTAAGAAGGCTGATGAGGCACTCACCAATGTAGACGACGCCATTAAGAAGCTTGACGACTCAAAAGTCCTGCTACTCAGACTAAGACAGGAGATCAGGCGCGTAGCCAATGAGATGATAGAGCAGCTCTCAGAGACCAGCCTTGAAAAGAGAGTCCTCCAAACAATCCTCGGCTCCCCCAAGCCTCCAGACCCTGAACTAATCTCTGCCCAACTAGAGATAAGGGAGAGAACCGTAGAAGACCTCCTCAAAGAGCTGGAGCGCAAGGGCATAGCACCATCGAAGAGAATCCGGGAGTGACATCCTCCTACCCCTGAAGGGGTAGGCTTCCAGTGCCGCTATCCCCTCTTCCGAGGTTCGTCTGCAGCGTTGGAACTTGTTTCCCACTTCCACGACAGGGCTCACTCGCCGCAATCGCTGCGGCAGGCGGAGGCCCCATCTCCATGGGCGTGACTTCGGGCATGCCCATCCCTAGCGCCTCCAGCGCCCTCGTCCTGATGACGAGCGAGGAGGCGAAGTCCCTCGGCCCTCTCCATCCGCAGCTCGGACAGACGTGGGTCCTCTCGGAGAGGGCCATCCTGATCCGGGAGCCGCACCCGGGGCATTCCATAGTGGAATACCGTGGGTCCACACCTACTGTCAGGCTGCCCGCCATTACGGCGGCGTGGGTCAGCCTCTGGGTGAACCCGGACCATGCGGCGTCCTGAATCGCTCTTGCAAGGTGGTGGTTCTTCACCATGTTCTCCACCTGCAGATTCTCATAGCCGATCATGTCGAACCTGGACACGATGGAATTGGCGAGCTTCCACTGCCAGTCGTCCTTCTGATTAGTATAGTCGTCCCATCTCCTGCTCAGTGTGACCCGGGCCCTCCACCTGTTCCTGCTCCCCTTCATCCTGCGGCTGAGAATCCTCTGTGCCTTCACGATGCGCTGGTCGTGCCTGTCGATGAACTTCGGGCTCTCGACGTGCGTGCCGTCGGAGAGATAGGCGTAGTCGATGAGGCCGAGGTCGATGCCCACGGCGGTCTTCGGCTCCTTCTTCTCTTTCGGCTCGACGTCCCTTCTCTCCACCGTGATCAAGGAATACCACTCCTCGGCGTTCGTCCTCAGTACCGTGACTGTCTTGACCTCTCCTTTCAGCGGTCTGTGCTTCACCATCCTCACCTTCCCCACCTTCGGCAGGGCGAGGCTGTTGCGCTTCACCCAGAGGGCGTTCGCTTGCGGATATGTGAGACTCCTCCACCTCGACTCCTTCTTGAACTTTGGGTACTTCGCCCTACCCTCGAAGAAGTTTTCGAACGACCTTTCCAGGCGCTTCAGGACGTTCTGGAGAACCTGGGAGTGGACGTCGGAGAATGCGGGGTTCTCTTCCTTGAAGGCGGGGAGGGCATCTGCCTGCTCCTTGTAATACAGCCCGCGCCCCGTCTCCTCGTAGCGCCCTTTCCTCTCAGCGAGAGATTTGTTGTAGAGGTAGCAGCAGACGGCCAGCACACCCCGCAGCCGCTCCTCGGTCTTCTCGTCGGGATACAGACGGTACCGGAAGGCTGAGAGCATCTTCAATACGCAAAGGTGGTTTTGTATATTTAACCGCCAAGCTCGCTTTCATCCCACCCGTAAACGGGGAGGGTTTTCCCGCTCGCTTCTGATAAAACCGTCCTTATCGACCCGCGCAGTTCCCACCACCTCCGCACAAGCCGCAATTGTTAATGGGTCGGTCCAAGAGGATGCGTTACTAGGATTTCTGAGTGTTGAATATGCTGATGAAGCGGGGCATCGATATCTAGCGACGATGAACTCCCGCTAATGACATGGAGGGAAAGGTCTCTGATGAGAAAGACCATCTCGGCTAGTGCCGCATCCACAAAGGTTGTTTATGTTTCCCTATACCACGTCTTCTTCTTGTTTGCGTGTCCCTGAATGTCTTGTGCCGCGCCTCCCTCTCTGAGTTCCTGTAGCTTACCGCATCCTGAAACGCTTCATCCATGCCGTCCCAGCTCCTGTAGTCGGTCCCAGCCAGCGCAAGCTTCTCTATGTCTCCGGTGTGGCACTCGACGGGGTTCATCCAGCTCGCGTTCGTCGCTGTGGGGACGAGAGTGACCCTGCTCCTCCTTGCCCATTCTCGAATCTCGTCCGTCCAGTGGGCGCTGAGGCCGTCCTGTATCAGGTAGACCCTCTGGTCGAGGGGATATCTCGAGCGCTCACCCTTCAGGAAGTCAAGCCAGGGGTCTCCCCCCTTGTGCTCGTACTGTCTTACGCTGAGCGCCTGGTGGTAGACGTTGAGGCAGATGTACTCGTACCTCGTCCCTTCCAGCTTGTGATAGTTCGCTGGAATCCTCGCGGGAGATGTCCGTTCAAACCACCCATCTCCACCGTGGGGCATCAGACTTATCGGGCCGATCTCATCGGCGCTGAGAACTATGGGAGGGTTGCTCTTCTTCCGGGTCAGCCTCTCTATGCGCCGCTTCTTCTCTTCGAACTGAGGGTCTTTGCTCTCCTTCCACGTCTTGACGCTCTGAAAGCTCACGTCGGACTCGTCGAGTATCACCCGGAGCCATTCCAAGCTGATCGAGTCCACGATCCCTTTCTTGACGGCCTCGTTCCGCAGGCTGCTCAGGCTCCACTGCTGAAAAGGCAGACCGAGGTTCTTCGGCTTGCTGGTCGCGAGCGAGACGAGCTCTTCCTTCTGCTCGGGCGTGAACTTCTTGTTGCCTCCGGGCTTCCACTGAGGCTTGAGCATCTCAAATCCCTCCTCGTTGAACCGGTTGATCAGCTCCCTCACGTACGTGGGCGTCATCAGCACGATGTCGCTTATCCTGGGAGGCGTGAAGCCCTGCGCACTCGAGAGTATTACCTGAGCCCTCTTCACCTCTATCGGGTCTCTGCCGTGGCGGACTATCTTCCTGAGTCTGTTACCCTCCTCGTTGGTTATGGGACGAACGTGGATTACCACGTTCAATTTCGATGAGGATTCTGGCAATAGGTGATGAACTCAAAAAAGATGAACAACCTAAGTAGATGCGGCACTAGCGTACTAAAAGGCGGAGTCCACTCCAGTCTCCGTCTCATGGGCGATCGAACGTAAGGAATCTGTCGCCAGTTGATCCAACCCTTCTAGTACACCTAGCTCCATCTCATCCTTCTCTATTCCAAAATACTCTCTCATCTCTTCAAGCTTCTCTTCTAGTAGCATAAGGTGTAGGCCCAGCTGCTCCTGTTTCTCAATAGGCAAGGAGGGCATCCTTCTTACAGCCTGCTTTTCCATGAGCTGTCTAATCAGATTGACGAGCTGCAGCACGAGTTGCGCGAGGCCCTTCCTTAGACTTTCGGCATCTTGTGCGCTGATGCTCGATTTCCTGCTCGGCTTCAGGCAACTACTATCCGCTCTTTGGGAGGTTTCTCCGTCAGGTGTTGGTGCTTTGAACCATGTTGTGGCCTCTGTGTGGTTCAAGACTATTCATCCAGCCTCTTCTTGCATAGGTAGATGGAGCTAGATGAGGTTGATGTCAAACCCTCGGGCCCCTGGCGCCATTTGCTGTTGGCGGAGAACCTTTATCGTTTCGGTTACCTGAGCTTCTAGCCCTCTGAACTCTTCTTCACTCATTTCTCCTCTCTCGTAGAGCAGTCTGATACCCTTCAAGTAGTTTTGAAGGCTGGCTAGGTATCCAGTGTTTGCGTAGTCAACGACCCCGTCGAGGATCATCATTGCCAAATCATCTATTATGAACACTCTGTATCTTCCTCCTGCTTCAGTCCGTCTTCTGCCATGGTTGTGGGGCCGTGTCGGTTCTCCTTCTAAGGCCCTTCCGTTCGTAGGATGTTGCGTTCATCTGTTCATCCAGAGTGATCTCATAAGCTCCGAGTAAGTCGTCGATGAAGCCTTTCTCCTCAACCACTTCGATCAGAACCTTCCACTCATTACCAATCTTGTTGACCGCCAACACTTGGCAGGGTTTCTGGAGCATCTCGGTCGAAAAAGACGTGGCGACTTCCTGTACTCGCTTGACCTCCCCCCTTCCACTCATTCGTTACTTCGCCTCAAATGTCTTAACTTTCTCCTCCAGCTCAAATGTCTTAACCTTCTCCTCGAGCTCGGTTAACCGTTTGTCCTGCATCCCTGCCCAACCGAAGTCTATGCCCATCTCCTTCGCCTTGTCAACCGATGCTATGAGAAGCTTAAGTTTTATGCTGAGCAGCTCCACATCACAAAGGGAAATGCTGATGTCACCGATGATAACGACGCCTTTGTCCAGTATTCTATCAAGCACGTCTAGGAGAGTTACCGACTCCTTCCGCGTATAAAGACTATCTGACATTATTTGTCCACCGCATAACTATAATATTGGGCTGTATATGAATCTCGCCGTGTACAGTATTACATATCGAAAGTGTACCGAAGTATGGGGAGTGGTCAACCCTGGATGAAAAGGCCGTCGGGACCCCCCTACCAAATCTGGATGGAAAGGAGCAAAGAATCACCGATGCGATAAAGGAAGCGGGTGGAGACGTGTTCAGAGATCTCCTCAAGAAGAAGGTCGGGGGAAGCAATACCACATTCATCAGGAAGATAGCGAGCCTGAAAGAAAAGGGAATAATCGAAGAATACAAGAGGGCCGATGGCAGAACAAAGACGGCGTACAGGTTCACAGAGCATGCCACTCGCATATTCCATTTCGCCGAAGCTCTGAAGATGAGGAAGTGGTATTCAGCCAACCAAAAGATCGAACTGTTCCCCGAATTCGAGCGAATGACTCAAGCTCTTACGGGGAATAACTTGAATGTCTACAAGATGCTTGGGATAGAGCCTCAGCACATGTTTCTTGAAACCTCATTGGCGGCGAGCGAATCACCTCGGTTGAAAGACGAGGAAGTTAGGGAGACCTTAGTCATGTGCAACGCTTTTCTTCAAAACATTGTGACGACCAGGCTTCACCCGGAGTTCGGCGAAAGTGTCGAGGGGTACATCATTTTTCACTACAGGTTTGAGAAGCCGAAGGAAGAGCTTCAGAGAACGCTTCCCCAATCCTTGATGAGCTATGTTACGGCCACCAATCCCCTTGAACGACATAGGGCAAGTAGTCAACTCGTAGAGCTCTCTATTAGATATCCGAATGTCCTCCCCATGGTGACGATCACGGCTCTGAATGTTGCCCGTAGTTTGAAGCTCGTCGCAGGAGAGGAAAGCCTGCGCAAGAGCTATGAAGCCTACAAGGAGGAACCAGAATTTGAGCAGATGAACCGCGTACATGTTACCGTCGCAGCGCTAGACATTTTTAGGAAACTCTACGAGAAGTTCAGTGCAAAGTAGTAGGATATTGATTGCCGGAGAAAGTCGACGAAAACGTCGCGTCATCACGACTGAGCCCTCCGGGTCCGAAAGCTACCGAATGCGTGATTGGAAGGTGAGTAAAGCTGGGAACTGGCGAGATATCTCCCAAGTCCATACTTGAGGATGTGGCCAAGCACTTTCCTGAGGTGAATGCTAACAAATGGACAGTCGAGGCAGAATTCGGATTTGCCGGCACAAGGTACTCCTTTGTCAAGGTATACAAGTCACAATGCGGCTTGCACTTGAGAATCGTCGTCAATAGACGTCTCAAGCACCTAAGTCGTGAAGCTATTTCAGCTCTCGTTGCACACGAACTTGCCCACGTAGTTCTGCATGAGAGCAAAAGAAAGGAGGGTGAGAAAGACGTAGGTATTGAGGTCGCGTCGCGAGGATTTCACGAGAATCTTAGAAGGTTGTTCGCAGAATTGTGCCCAAGGTGTATGTATCGTGGGCGAGTCAAGTGCAAGGCTCAGATAGCGGGGCTGAGTTGTGCTGAATTCTGTCCTTTTTACGATCCACTACTTTGAGATAGCAATAACAAGCTTTCTTCCCCCTTATGCTTCGCCGTAAGGAGGAGTTCCTCCATTCGAAGATCCTTTCTGGTAACGCACCTTAGGCGGCGGGTTTCCTACTAGGCGATCCTATTCCTCTGACCCTAGTTGCCTGACACGAATGCGAGAGGCGGGTCTATCCTAGACTGATTTTTCCTTCGTCCCGAAGTTTCCTGAGCGCCCTCATCACGGCCATCCATTCCATGCTGCTCGATTTGGCGATTTGAGCTGGACCTGATGCGCCGTGCTCCTTCAGATACGCAAGGACCTTGTCTTCATCGGACAGTCTCCTTGATTCTGACGCTGATTTCCCGACGACCTCTCTCGCTGACGCTTCCTCATTCTCGACTTGCGTAATCTTCGATAGTGTCCCTCAACGGTATGGTTTGATGATTGGATAGGTCATCAGCTCTCCCATCGACCACCTGTGAGT
>CAYYYU010000003.1:0-23051 GCA_964476175.1 uncultured Nitrosopumilales archaeon | reverse complement strand
TCTCCAACCTCCTGATGAAGTCGGTAAACCCGTCTCTGAAGCTTTTCGATGATGCTTCTTCAAGGATCTCCCTCGGAGTTGTCTTCGCTATATCACAGTAAAGGCCGAGAGTCCTGAGGTAGACTGTCGCCGTGATTACAGACTTCGCTTCAAGGTTCTCATACCATCTCTTGACGTCCTTGTCGTCGAGCAGATACGCGTACTTGCTTCCCACAGGCATACTTACGTGTGAGGAGTGGCCTTCTAATAAGGGATTCTCTTAAGAGTTTAAGTGGGCCGGAAGGGATTCGAACCCTTGGCCTCCCGATTATCAGTCGGGTGCTCTAGCCAAGCTGCTCGTCGTTTGACTCTGAGCTACCGGCCCAGATTGGCGGGGTCCAGAGGGCACTAATTAAGACCGCCAGACGAATTCCCAATACTGGTGTTATACGATCTTCACAGGCCTCTCGGCAGGTTGGAGGTGCTTAAATCAGGAGACCGGGTGATATGACATGCGACCAACTCAATCGTTCCCAGGCGAAGAGAACGATGAGGAATCCTTCTATTCGCGCTGGTCCACGCTAGCGGGATACTTCGACGGGGATGGTACAGTAGAATTCTCGGTACGTGTCTTCACCCTACACATCCGATTGGCCTTCGATGAGAACTGGAAACCTCACCTGGATGGCGTGAAGCGTTTCCTGGAGGCACGAGGTATTCATGCCAGATGGTCAGAAAGAAGGAGAACTATAACACTTGGCATGTCGTCGTTTCAAACACGCAGGGCGTAGTAGATATGGCCCAGAAGCTAGGTACGTACTGCGTCAAGAAACGCGGAGAGTTGGCAGCGGTCATCGACTACTACTCCAATGGGATTACCGGAGACGATTTTGTAACTTTGATGAACGGATTAGTGCAGTGTGGAGAGAGGACGGGAAAAGTCAGAGAGGGCGGGCCCCGTTCACACGAAACGAGGGCAGGGAACTGTCCGCACTGGCAGCGAGATTGAATTCAAGTGCAACCATGAGATTGAAGCGGTCGTCTTGTTCCCGGGTCTCCTCGAGAGGCCCACCCGCCATCAGCTCGCTGGCTTAGGCCACAATTCCTTTTCAGATGGGAAGAGCATAAGAAGCATCGCCGAACTAGCCCGCTCGTGGGCCGGTAGTTCAGCGGTACGAACGCCCGCCTTGCACGCGGGAGAACCCTATGGGTCCCAAGGTCGGGGGTTCAATTCCCCCCCGGTCCATCTTCATTCCTCGGTCCAGCGGGTCGACTTTGCGCCAATCAGGATGAAGGCGAGTGCGAAGGCTGTCGTGACCCCCAGGTCCAACGCCACGGAAGCGGGATCACTGCCGGGAAGGAGAGAACCCCTGAGACCTTCAGAAAAGTACGTCAGTGGAAGCGCATAGGCGACGTACTGGAGGAGAACAGGCATCGCGTTCACAGCCCAGAAGGTCCCCGAGAGGAACATCATCGGGAACGCGATGAGATTCCCAAGGCCCGAAGCAGCTTCTGGGTCCCTGACCAGCCCTGCAAGGGTCATGCCGATGCCAGCGAATAGGACGCTCCCCGAGACGAGCAGCCCGAGGGAGTAGGGGTTCAGGAGGACTGGAGACCGGTATATCGCAACACCCAGTGCTATCATGAAACCGGCTAACAGGAAACCGAGGACCGCCTGGCTGAGAACGGTCCCCACCATCCAGTCCAGCTTGGTCAGAGGAGTAGCCGAGAGCCGTTTCATAAGACCGGACCTCTTGAACTCTCCGGCGACATTGGTGATTCCTATCACGCCGTTGGCCATCACGAAGGCGGCGATCAACCCGGGCATGTAGTAGTCGGCCTGGCCGTTGGGAGACGAGAAGGGGGATGATTGGGCGCCGTTGGCGAAGGCGCTGGCGAAGAGCAGAAGTAGAATCACGGGGAAGAGGAAGCTGAAGAAGAGACCACTTCTGCTTCTCAGCCAGTTCTTGGAGATGGCGACGAAGACTGCTACCGCTCTCAATTGGGCTCTCCGCCTTCGGTGAGTCTGAAGCCCGCCAACTTCAGGAAGACGTCTTCAAGTGCGGGGGGCTTTACGTAGAACTCGACTTCGAGGCCTCTCTCGACTAGTGCGGTGGTGGCGACCTGTACGTCCCGTAGACGGGTGAAAGGAAGCACGACGTCTTGGCCCTGCATTGCGACTTCGTCGAAAAAACGCCGCAACGTGCCGAAGACGGCGTCACCACCATTCTTGAAGACCATCGACTTCGAACCCCCATGCTTCTTGAGAAGCTCCTCGGGGGAACCGGCCGCCGCGACCTTGCCCTTCACAATCATGACGATGTTGTCGGCGAGATGTTGGGCTTCTTCCATGTAGTGAGTCGTCAGGAGGATGGTCTTTCCCCGGTCCCGCAGGTCTTCGAGCACATTCCAAGTGGACCTCCTGATTTCAGGGTCCATCCCGGTCGTGGGTTCGTCCAGGAAGATGATTTCCGGGTCGTTCACCAGCGCAGCGGCCACCCCGACCCTCTGCTTCATGCCCCCAGACAGCCGGGCGAACCTCACGTTGGAGACCTCCGATATCCCCAGAAGCTTCAGCAGCTCGTCCACCGGAGCCGTCTTGTCATACATCGCTGAAAGAAACTCCAGGTTCTCTCTCACGGTCAGTCTCGCGAGAGCGCTGAACTCCTGTGGCAGGACTCCGACTCTGTGCTTGATCTCCTGGAACCCGGCCTCCCCTGCCCTCTTCCCCAGGATGGAGGCCGACCCTCCAGTAGGGTGCCGGAGCCCCTCGAGAATCTCAATAGTGGTGGTCTTCCCAGCTCCGTTCGGCCCCAAGAGCGCGAGTATCTGCCCCCTATGTACCTCGAACGATACGTCGTTGACCGCGACCAGATCGCCATAACGCTTCACGAGGTCCTGCACTGAAAGAACGACCTCGGGCATCTTGTTTCGAGGGCCCCCTCAATTGATATATTAGCCTAGTCTCCAGCCACGAGACAATGAGCGGGGAAGAAGAAACGGTCGCAGAAATAATGGAGAAGAAGGTCCTCGTGGTGGACTTGAACGCCAGCGCGAAGGACTGCGCGAAGACGATGTCGAGGAAAGGGGTCAGCTCGGCCGTCATCGTCCAGGGGGGCAACGCAGTTGGGATTGTCACCGAACGTGACCTGGTCTCCAAGGTAATGGCAGATGGTCTCGATTCGGCGAAGGTCCTCGTTCGAGACATAATGTCGACCCCACTCATAACCGTCTCGCCCGAGGCCACGATGACGAAGGCGGCCGAGATCATGGCGGAGTACAGGATTAGGCGGCTCGTTGTGATAGGCAGCAACGGCAACCTCGTGGGAATAATCACTGCGGGGGACATCGCGAGAATCATGGCAGAGAAGCGCGGCTATCGTGAGCCGACGTTCAACGCGATTGCGAGGTACAAGGACGGGGTCGAGGCAGGCCCGTACCAGTAGCTAGTCCACGTGTAGGTGAACGCCACTCTCGCCTGGGGACCTCAGCGGCAGGGTAATCTCCAGGATGCCGTTGTTGTAGTTCGACTTTGCCCTCTTCGGGTCTACGATGCCTGGCAGGTCGAGTTCCTTATGGTAACGTCTGCCTTCCTTCTCCGCCGAGATTGTCACTGACTTCTCGGTCACAGTGACGCTGATTTCCTCCTTGTTCACTCCGGGCATCTCGGCGATGACCCTCACCTCCTTGTCGGAACTGACCACGTCTATCAGGGGCTCCCTTTTGTCCTGTATCTGTTTCCAGGGTGTCCCCTCCCCCTTCCTCACGTTCCCGAACTCTCTCACCACTGGCTTCCCGTCTGGACCTATGGTGACGGAGTAGCCATAGACAATCGGTCCGATCTCCTTCTTTGTGCTGCCGTCAGGGGAACGGCTCTCCCTGACCAGGTTCTTGGGCAGATCCCGCTCCAGCTCCTTGAACTGCTCTGAGAAGGCTCTCTCCATTTCCTTCATCATTTCGTCGATGTCAGGGAAGGCCCACGGCCCGAAGGGGGCACGCTTCCTGCGCCTGGATTGCCACTCGTCGTCATCATCATCGCTTCCTTCCATTGTCAATCGTAAAGGAATCCAGCACCTGGCTGGATTTATTCTTTCGGTAGCCCTTGTCTCAGAAAGGTATATACTCTGGTTGGGGTCGGCGATTCCAGCGGACCGGCATGGCTGCCAGGCTTTATGTCAAGATTACACTGCTCTTCGCAGTACTGACTGGCCTCCTGATGGCCATAGGGTACTTGGTAGGTCTCTACTTCGGGGACCCGCTGGCTTTCATGGGTCTGGCGCTCGGGCTGGCGGCCGTTTTCAACTTCGTTTCGTACTATTACAGCGATTCCTTAGTGATCAGGATGAGCCGGGCAAAGATAATCCAGGAAAGCGAGAACCCCACCCTCTTCAGGGTCGTGCGGAGCGTCGCCCAAAAAGCTGGCATCCCGATGCCCAAGGTCGCCATAGTGCAGTCCCCTCAGCCCAATGCTTTCGCGACCGGGAGGGGCCCGAACAAGGCCGTTGTCTGCGCGACGTCGAGCATCCTGCAGACTCTCACCCCCGACGAACTCGAAGCAGTCATCGGCCATGAAATAGGGCATGTGGTCCACCGTGACATCCTCATGTCGAGCGTGGCAGCGACCATGGCCGGAGCGATTTCGTACATTGGGAACATCGCGATGTTCTCACTCATGTTCGGAGGAGGGAGCAGCAGGAACCGCAACGGGGGCTCGCCCATATTCCTCCTGTTAGCAGCGATTCTGGTCCCTCTCGGAGCGACTTTCATTCAACTCGGCATCAGCAGGAACGACGAATACAGCGCTGACGAGTACGGCGCCAAGCTCACTCGCAATCCCGGAGGACTGATCAACGCGCTGGAAAAGATCACTACCAAGGCGCGGACAAGGCCGATCGCTGCAAACAACTCCCAGTCGCCCTCCCCAGCGACAGCGTCCCTGTGGATCGTGAACCCGTTCAGGGGGAGTTCGCTGGTAGAGCTCTTCTCGACTCATCCTTCAATGCCTCACAGGGTCGAGCGCCTGAAGAAGGTCGCTCAAGAAATGAGCCTTTACGTCCCCTAGCCGGCAAGAAGCCTGACGACCGCGTAGAGGAACCCGAGTTCCAGGAGTTCGTCACGGGGCTCTGGGGGAGTGGCCCGTTTGGCTTCACTTGTAGGCATGGAGGTCGCAGGAGCCGGAGAGATTGACGGGAACATAGTGTTGGGGAAGAGGGCCACGCTGTATGACGGGCTAGAAGGCATCGGGGCCTCCGGCTTTGCCGTCGGCATCTGTGCTGCTGGTACGACCTGCGCCGGGGTTGGCTGCGGAGGCGTGATGCGTCGGGGTTGCGCCTGTTTTTGTTCAACCTTCTTCGGGGTGGTGCGCCCTGAAGGTATCAGGAGGGCCGGAAAGATAAGAATGAAGCCGAAAATGGTGATGTAATCGTTCCCTGTGAAACCGCCAAGGAGGATGACGAGAACCGCGAAGGCCAGCAGGCGGGCTTCCATCTGAGTCGTTTATCATAAGGTAGGCTTTGTATTAAGAGTTGACGAATTGGAGTGGGCCGGGAGAGAATTGAACTCTCGACCTTGGCGCGCTGTAGCGCTTCGCCGTGTCAGAGCTTGACGGGGTCATGCCCTGACGTCCTAACCAAGCTAGACGACCGGCCCACCAAAAAGGGGCACCGGTGCAACCCCTTTATTGCTTTAGGGGTGGGAGGCCTAGCGACGCGCACCCGAGGACACTCAACGCAGAGGAGCTGAAACGACTCCGTCTATCGACGAATCAATAGTAGTTACTAGTCGCTTCGATTAAATAGGCAGGATGGCTTCCTACGAGCCGCAGTTGGAAGAAAGCTCGGAGATCCCGGGGTTCTACAGACTCCCGATGAAGGAGAGGATGGCACTCGTCAAGAGACTCACAGGGCTCACAGATGAGGAGGCAAAGGCGGTGTCGGATACCGGGGGTCTTCCCCAGGACGTCGCGGATAGGATGATCGAGAACGTCATTGGAGGAATCACCATGCCGATGGGAATCGCAGTCAATTTCAAGGTCAACGGCAAAGACTACCTGGTGCCGATGGCACTGGAGGAGCCCTCGGTGGTGGCTGCTGCGAGCAACGCTGCCAAGATGGCCAGGGCGAAGGGCGGCTTCACAGTCACCAACACTGGGCCGATTATGATCGGACAGATTCAGGTGGCGGACGTCCCCGCCCCCGAAGAGGCGAGAAAGCGGCTCCTGGAGAAGAAGGAGGAGATACTTCGAAAAGCGAACGAACAGGACCCGCTGCTGGTCTCACTCGGCGGAGGAGCAAAGGAGTTTGGCGTGAGGATCCTTGCGACCATAAAGGGGCCGATGCTCGTTGCAGAACTCATAGTGAACACCGGAGACGCGATGGGCGCCAACGCTGTGAACACGATGGCCGAAGCGGTGGCTCCGATGGTCGAAGAAATCAGCGGAGGGAGGGTTCTCCTGAGGATCATTTCGAACCTCGCAGACCGGAGACTCGTAAGGGCGTCGGCGATATTCGACAAGGACGTGATAGGGGGAGAGGAGGTCGTCGATGGGATAGTCAACGCCTACGCCTTCGCAGACGCTGACCCCTACCGGTGCGCTACGCACAACAAAGGAGTCATGAACGGTGTTGTCGCCGTAGCCGTGGCCTGCGGGCAGGACATGAGAGCGCTAGAGGCTGGCGCGCACAGCTACGCGTCGAGGAGCGGGAAGTACAAGCCGCTCACCACCTGGGAGAAGGACTCCCACGGCGACCTCGTCGGGAAGCTGGAAATGCCTATGGCAGTAGGCCTGGTCGGAGGCGCCTCGAGGACGCACCCAGCGGCAAAGGCCTCGATCAAGATACTCGGCGTCAAGAAGGCGGTCGAGCTGGCCGACGTCATGGGAGCCGTGGGGCTGGCCCAGAATTTCGCTGCCCTCAGGGCGCTTGCGACTGAGGGAATACAAAGAGGCCACATGAAACTCCATTCGCGCAACATCGCGATTGCTGCCGGCGCGACAGGGGAGCTCGTGGACGTCGTTGCCCAGAGGATGGTGGAGGAACACAAGGTCAGGATGGACAGGGCGAAAGAAATACTGGCCGAGCTGCAGAAGGCGCCCTAGTCAGAACCCAATCCTCTGGCGTTTACTTCCAGTGTGGCAAGGAAACGTCTGAAGTCGTCTTCGCTTACCCATTCCACCTTCAGGTAGTCGACCAGCTCCTCCTCTGCGAAACCGATTCTTCTGGCCTCCTCGACTGCGACCCTGTATGCCTCGAGCTCGGTGGGGCGGTCCACGTACTTGTAGCTCCTGTCCCATAGCTCCTTGCCGTCCATGTGTTGCTTGATGTGGACCAACTCGTGAATGACGTCTAAGTAGAGGTACCTCTCGTCTCCCTCTCTGAGGTAGCTACCGCAGACGACGATCGAGCCCCTGACTGCGTCTATGTGCATGTATCCCCTCTCGTCAACAACTTCTACCGGGAGTTCTGACAGGACGCTTGCGGTCGTGTCCCCGAAAATCCTTCTGACCGCCCCAACCCTGTGGAAACCTTCGAAGACCCCAGTGAATATGTGGGGCCCAATCCCCGCCTCTCTCTTGATCACGGTGCCGAGGCTCAGCCTCCCTCTCCTGCCCTTCCCTGGAGGCCCCAGGACGCTCTTCCGTGAGAGGAGCCCCTTGACGTAAAGCGGCTCGAACCCGGCCTTCACGTAGAAGTCGATGGCCCCCTCGGAATGGAGAGTCTGCAAGATGAGTGTCCTGCCTTCTGCCTCCGCCAGCGCATGGGCGTGCCCGATCAGGGTGTGGGCGACCCCTTTCCTCCTGTGCTGTTGGAGAGTGCCGAGGCAGTACAGACCCAAGAGGCGTGGGGTCCTGTACAAGGCGGTGACTCCAACGATCACCCCATCCAGCTCTGCCAAGAGCAGCGTCACCGAATCGAGCTTTGAAAACTGCCTGGCGAGGCGCATCAGCTTGGACTTCAGGGAAAGGTCGCCGTAGAACGAGACGAGGTAGGTCTCACACCATCTGCCGAGGTCTCTCGGGTTTGCCTTGCGAACGACCACTTGAGAGTTCATTCTGATCGACGGTCTTCGCAGCTCCATTACCGTCATGCTATCGACGGTCGAGTACCCCGCTGCCATCAAGGACGAAGAGAGGGCGGAGCATGATTCGAAGAGGACCACGTGGTGCTCCTGCCTTGACGAGCCCAAAGCGTCCTCGGCCTTGCGTAAGAGGGCCCCTGAAGCGTTGCATGAGAGGATCACGGCTTTGTTGAAGAAGGGCTCGTCAAAGTGCCGGGACCTCAAGACATAGCACCCGGCGCCCAACCAACTGACTTCTCCCCAATGGGACCACCACCCTGATTCGTTCAGTTCTACGGTCTTTCGGCTGTCTCTACCCAACTATGTTGACACCGAGTACTCCGAACGCTCTTTTCACTGCTGACCGGGCTGCTGCCACGCGGACCGGGTCCTTCCCAGTGAGTCCCTCATCGAGGACTCTCTCAATCGACCTGATTGCTGCCGGAGTGGCGAAGTCATCATTCATCGCCGAGTAGAAGGGGGTGAGTAGTTCCTCGACCATCTCTTGTGGGGGGTTCTTCATGGGCGCGCCGAGCTTGGCCGCCTTTGCCCTGAGAGTCTGCAGGCGCTTGACTGTGGCCGCCAGCCCTGAGAGGTCCATGTCTTTGCGGTAATGGGTGCTCAAGAAGTAGAGCCTCAGGACATCTGGGGAGTACTTTCTCAACGCTTCTCTGACTGTGAAGACATTGCCTACAGACTTCGACATCTTCTCCCCTGCCATAGTTACAAGGTGGGTGTGGATCCAGTATCTGACCAACGGACTTGCTCCCGTGACGGACTCACCCTGTGCTATCTCTGCTTCGTGGTGCGGGTAGATCAGGTCGTAGGCGCCGCCGTGTATGTCGTACTGAGGACCGAAGTGGGTTAGTGTGATGGCTGTGTCCTGGATATGCCATCCGGGAGAGCCGGTGCCCCAGGGGCTAGCCCACTTGCCCTCGACGAGGACCTCTGGGCGCCAGAGCGAGAAATCGGCCAGGTGCCTTTTCACCTGAGACAGCTCGAGAGGCCTGAGGGCAAGCTCCCGCTTGGACTGGCGTGAGAGCCTCCCGAAGCGGGGGAAAGTTGAGGTGTCAAAGTAGACCCAGCCTCCTACAGCGTACGCCCGCCCTTGCTTGATTAGGAGAGAAACCTCTTCGATTGCGTCGCCTACGTGGCGCGACACGGGTTCGATTTTGGACACCGTCGAGATGCCGAGGGCCACCAGGTCCTCCTGAAAGAGTCGTGAATTGCGCGAAGCGAGGCTTTCCGGGTCGATGTGCTCTTCCCTGGCCGCCGTAGAGATACGCTCGTCGATGTCAGTGACGTTGATGAGGAAATCGACCTTCAAGCCCAGGTGTATGAGATAACGCGCCACCACGTCGAAGAAGAGGTATGTCCGCGCGTGCCCCAGGTGGACCGGACCCTGGACTGTGGGACCGCAGACGAACATCCCGACCCTCCCCGGATTGATTGGGTGGAATGGGTCCTTCCTCCGGGTCAGGGTGTTGTAGACCTTCAATCCCTTCATGTGGAGACCTGCTCAGGCGCGTGGATGGCCCATGATAGACTTTTTGAATAGCGGAAAAGCTCTCCGAGTCGAGAATGGTTTACGAGAAACGCGTCGGGTCCCTTGCCCTCTTGGAGAGGGAACTGAGACTGCTCGACGGTGACGCAGGGGTGAGGATAGAGGGGGTCTATGAGGGCAAGAAGTGCTTTGCGTTCGTGACCAGGTTCGGGGGAACCTACCCCGTGATGGTCTTCTCAGCAAAGGGGGGGCGCAACAATGCGCCGGGGCGGAAACTCGCCACGGCCGAGTTCAAGGACACGGCTGACGTGATGGAGTTCCTGAGGCCTGTGGCTGTTCCAAAGGTTGACGCCTACGCGTACTGACGGGAAAATTCCTATAAGCTGTTCAACGGGGCGGGCGAAAGGTTGGACGCCCCTCCTGAAAAGCCTCTGACTCTGATTCCCAAGAACAAGTATCTCGTGGTCGCAGCCGCTATCCTGCTCGGGGTGTCTGTAATCCAGCTCACCCATCTTGTCGAACTCCCGTTCGGGAAGGTCTTTTCGGGCTCTTCCGCCTCGCTGATCTCGACTTCAAGCCTGTTGGACTTCATGAGGAGCTATGGTTACGTTAGTTTGTTTGCCCTGATGACCTTAGAGAGCGCCTCCGTTCCGATTCCGAGTGAGGTAATTCTTCCGTTTGCTGGATATATGGTGTACCTGGGCGCAATGGACTTCACTCTGGCTCTGCTGGTGAGCACAGCTGCGAGTCTTGCAGGAGCGATGGTTGATTACTATCTGGCCTTCTTCTTGGGGAGGCCCTTCGTCGTGAAGATGCTGAAGAGCCTCCGCGTCGATTCAAGGGCCCTCGACAGGGCCGAGGGATGGTTCGGGAGGTCTGGGCAGTGGACCATCCTTGTCGCCCGCTTTGTCCCGCTGCTGAGGTCCGTCATCTCCCTCCCCGCCGGGCTCTTTGAGATGAAACTGAAGCCTTTCATTGTCATGACCGTAGCGGGCTGTCTTGGTTGGTCCGCCATTCTGATCTATGCGGGCCTGGCGGCCGGCCAGCTGTGGGACACTGTTTTCAATTCGTCTACGTTCGTGGCTGACGGGTTCTCGGCTGTCATAGCCATAGTTTCTGCAGTCTACATCGTCTACTACATGCTGGGGTCCATCAGAAGTAGGAGTGCTCAAGGCGGGGGCTGGACCGCGCCCGCAGTTGGATTAGGATGAAAGATGGAAGACCTGCGCAGGAATTCGAACGCGATATCCACCGTTGACCTGACGAAGGTCTACCCTCCAGATGTAAGGGCAGTGGACCGGGTGACCTTTGACGTTGAAGAAGGCGAAATCTTCGGTCTGCTCGGCCCCAATGGCGCAGGGAAGACCACGACGATTAAGATGCTGACCACTTTGGCAAGGCCGACGTCTGGTTCCATCAGGGTCTTCGGGGTGGATTCCCTCTCAGAATCCCAAGAGGTTAGGCAGATGCTCGGGTACGTACCACAGGCGGTGTCTGCGGACGGCGACCTATCTGGCTACGAGAACCTTCTGATACTGGCCAAGCTTTTCCACGTCGACCGAGCAGAAAGGCCGGGCAGAATTCGAACCGCCCTTGAGTACATGGGACTCTCAGAAAGGGCGAACGACCTGGTCAAACACTACTCCGGGGGGATGATGAGAAGGCTTGAGATCGCGCAGGTATTGGTCAACAGGCCCAGGGTTCTGTTCCTTGACGAGCCAAGCATAGGCCTCGACCCGGCATCAAAAAGACAGGTCTGGGATTACATCAAGCGTCTGAACCAAGAATTCGGTACCACGATCATGATCACGACGCACGACATGGCGGAGGCGGACTTCCTCTGTCATAGGCTCGCGATAATGAATACCGGGCAACTCAAAGCAACGGGCACCCCTGGCGAACTCAAGAAGTCTGTGGGCGGGGACATACTGACCCTGGCGGTATCGGGAGGGAGCGACCACATCTCCCTCCCCCCAGAGCTGGGGACAATCCTGAGCAGCGAGGGAGGGACGATAAGGATCCTGACGATAGATGGCGAGAGAAAGATTCCCAGGACGACGGACTATCTCGAGCGTGAAGGATACGTAGTAGATTCCATCACCCTGAACCGCCCGACCCTCGACGACGTGTTCATGAAATTTGCCGGGGCCGGGCATACAGAATCGGGTAGTCTTACCGAAGCCAGGTCTGTGCGCAGGAGCTTCGCGAGGCACGGTAAGTCATGAGCTTGAAGACGTCCGTCGAGAGCGCGTTCACCATCGCTGAGATGGAGGCGAGGAAGATTCATCATGATTCCTCTGAACTCTGGATGAGGTCGATTCAGCCCGCACTCTGGCTTCTCGTCTTCGGGGAGGTCTTCAACACGATTCGGGGGTTGTCCCCTACGGGATACTCCTACCTGCAGTTCATCACCCCCGGGGTGCTCGCCCAGTCTGTGCTCTTCGTGGCGATATTCTACGGCATAACAATAGTCTGGGAGAGAGACATGGGACTCCTGACGAAGCTCCTCTCAACCCCGTCTCCGAGATCTTCCATCGTGGTCGGGAAGGCGATGGCGGCTGGGGTCAGGGGGATCTTCCAGGCGGTCATGATCTTTGCGCTTGCGCTCATTATCGGAGTGAACCTGAGGCTGGATGCGGTCGATGTCGCCGGTGTCTTCGCTGTCATAGTGCTCTTTTCGATGTGTTTCTCGAGCCTCTCGATGGTGCTGGCGTCGTACCTGAAGACGCGAGACAGGATGATGGGGATCGGCCAGGCCATCACGATGCCTCTCTTCTTCAGCAGCAGCGCAATATACCCGATCTCTCTGATGCCTACGTGGCTTCAGTTCTTGGCGAGGGTCAACCCGCTGAGCTACGTCGTCGACGCCATGAGGGCCATGATTCTGACCGGGAACTACTCGAGCCTGCCCGAGGACCTGGTTGCGCTTGCCATATCGACGCTGGTCTTCGTCGCTCTAGCCTCGAGAGCGATCAAGAGGCTGGTTGAGTGAGTTTCATTACTTTGGCATCGGCACTTTGACGCCTTTGGTCTTCGCTGTTCGGATGGCTTCTTCGTAGCCGGCGTCGGCGTGCCTGGCGACCCCCATCCCCGGGTCGTTGGTCAGCGCAGTATCCAGCCTCGCCTCGGCTTCAGCAGTCCCGTCGGCAAGGACTGCCAGCCCAGCGTGGATTGAGTATCCAATCCCTACCCCGCCCCCATGGTGAACAGAGACCCAAGAGGCCCCGGAGACGGCGTTGAGCAGGGCGTTCAATATCGGCCAGTCTGCTATCGCGTCGGAACCGTCCTTCATCCCCTCAGTCTCCCGGTACGGCGATGCGACCGAACCGGAGTCCAGGTGGTCTCGGCCTATGATAATCGGGGCGGATATTCTTCCGTCTCGGACCATCCTGTTGATTATCTTCCCGAAGCGCGCTCGTTCCCCGTAGCCCAGCCAGCAGACCCTGGCTGGGAGGCCTTGAAACTGGACCCGGTCGTGGGCCTTCCGTATCCACCTGACAAGGGACTCGTTTGCTGCGAATTCTCTGATGATGGCCTCGTCTGTGGCATAGATATCCTCAGGTTTCCCGGACAGGGCAACCCACCTGAAGGGGCCACGACCCTCGCAGAAGAGGGGGCGGATGTACTCTGGGACGAAACCGGGGATCTTGAAAGAGTCGTCGACACCGGCGTCCTTGGCCATCTTCCTGATGTTGTTGCCGTATTCGAATGCTATTGTCCCGCTCTCCTGGAACTTGAGGATGGCTCGGACGTGCGTAGCAATCGAGGCCATCGACTTCTTGAGGTACCCCCTGGGGTCTGACTTCCTCAGAGAGTCCGCATCCTGTACACTCAGACCTGCAGGGATGTAACCCACGAGCGGGTCGTGCGCCGCAGTCTGGTCGGTTATGACGTCAGGCTTGAACCCTGATCTTGCCAGGGCGGGGAGGACCTCGGCTGCGTTGCCCAGCAGGGCGATCGAGAGCGCCCTTCTTTCCTTCGCTGCCTCTTTGGCAAGTTTCACAGCCTCGGCGGCGTCCTCGAGGACCATGTCGCAGTACCCCTTGTCGAGCCGACGCTGGATTGGCCTCCTGTCGACTTCCACTACGAGAGCAACCCCGTCGTTCATTGTGACCGCGAGCGGTTGCGCGCCCCCCATCTCCCCGAGGCCTGCCGTGAGCACTATCTTGCCCTTCAGCGAACCCCCGAAGTGCCTGTTGCCTACAGCGGCGAGGGTCTCGTACGTGCCCTGGAGGATTCCCTGCGTTCCTATGTACATCCAGCTCCCGGCAGTCATCTGCCCGTACATGGTGAGACCCCTTTCCTCTAGTTCGCGGAAGTAGGCCCAGTCCGCCCACTTCGGTACTATCATTGCGTTCGAGATCAAGACCCTCGGGGCGGACTCGTGTGTCCGGAAGATTCCGACTGGCTTGCCCGATTGGACGATAAGCGTCTCGTCGTTCTCCAGGGACCTGAGCGATTTCACTATCGCGTCGTATGCTGGCCAGCTCCTCGCGGCCCTGCCAGTCCCGCCGTAGACGATTAGATGTTCCGGGTCCTTGGCTACTTCCGGGTCAAGGTTGTTCATCAGCATCCGGAGGGCGGCTTCCTGGTGCCAGCTCTTGCAACTGATCTCCGAACCTCTAGGGGCGCGGACCGCGTGGCTCTGCACGAGGTAAATTGGCCCCATCTTGATATAAGACTTCAGGGATTGCTCCCTCGTCGCGGGGCGCCCTGCTCAGGAACCGTGAACTGACGCTCGCCACACAGGATAAAAAGCGACGTCCCTGAGGGAACACAATGAGCATTTCGGAAGTCAGCGCCATTACCAAGAAGAACGACGTCAAAGAAGTGGCTTTGCAATTCACCGACCTTTCGGGAAGCCTGCACTCTCTCTGGGTCCCGGCCGACCTACTTTCGAAAGCGGCGAGCGAAGGGATTCACATGGATGGCTCCTCAGTCGACTTCGTCGAGATAAGCGAGAGCGACCTGAAGTTGAAGCCAGTCCTGAGCACGTTCACCGTGCTTCCAGACACCCTGTTTCACCAGCGGGTGGCGAGGGTCATGTGCGACATCTACGAGCCGGACTCCGAGAAGCGGTTCGGGATCGATCCGAGGTTCCTCCTGCAGAGGGTCGTGGCCGATTCGAAGAAGACCTTGGGAGGGTCGGCGGTGTACAACGCGTGCTCGGAGATTGAATACTTCCTGTTCAAGCGAGACGAGGCAGGGGGCGTCAAGAGGTACGACGAGGCAGGGTATCTCGCCAGCCCCCCGGCGGACCTCGGCATCGACGTCAGGCTGGAGATCACAGAGAACCTCAGGAAGGCAGGCGTGGTGGTCGAGAAACACCATCACGAGGTTCCCCCAGGCAAGTATGAGCTGAACCTCCCCTACGATGACGCGTTGACAATGGCAGACACGATATACCTTGTCAGGTTCATAGTGAAGATGACCGCGGCCCGGAACGGGCTTCTGGGGTCCTTCATGCCAAAACCATTCCACGATGGATACGGTGCAGGGCTGCACACTCACGTTAGCATCACCGATGCCAGGAAGGCGAGGAACCTGTTCTATGATTCGAATGGGAAATACGGGATCAGTAGGATCGCCATGAACTTCATCGGAGGGATTCTCTTCCATGCCAGGGCCCTCGCGTCACTGACCAACTCATCGGTGAACTCCTACAAGCGCCTCGTACCAGGGTGGGAAGCTCCGGTCTACCTGTCCTGGGCCAAGTACAATCGCTCCGTTCTCGTCAGGGTCCCGCCGGGGAAGGAGATGAAGGCCAGGCTGGAATACAGGCCCACCGACGGGTCGTGCAATCTCTACGTGGCGTTCGCTGGGATACTAGCAGCGGGGCTCGACGGGATCAAGAGGGAGATTCAGCCCCCCGAGCCAGTCGAGGAGGACATTTACTCGATGAGCGAGAAGCAGAGGGCCGAGAGAGGGATTGGCGTGCTCCCACGAAACCTGGGGGAGGCGCTGGACGAACTGTCGAAGGACGAATACATGCGAGATTCACTGGGGCAGGCGTTCTACGAGAGGTTCCTCAGTCTGAAGACCAAGGAGTGGAGGACCTTCAACTCCACAGTCCACGAATGGGAAAGGAAGAAGTATCTGGACCTGTAGTCGTCGAGAGGAGACACGGGCTTGGGTACAAGGGCCGAATTCGTGATCGTCCACGCGAGCGAACTGGTGACTCTGAAAGGAGGAAACGAGAAGCCAAGGACGAAGGCGAGGATGGACGATATCGGAGCCGTTGAAGACGGGGCTGTCGCTGTCAGAGACGGCAGGATTGTCGCAGTAGGGACCACCGAGGAGGTCCTGGGAAGGCTCGACGGCGAGTTTCAGGTCATTGATGCTACAGGAAAACTCGTCACGCCCGGGTTGATCGACCCCCATGTGCACCTGATCTTCGCAGGAACGAGGGAAAAGGAGCTCGAGGCGATGGCGGTGAACGGCACCCCTTACTTGGAGATAAAGGCGAAAGGAGGAGGGATGCCGATAACCCTCCGGAAGACAGCGGACTCCCCCACGAGCGACCTGATAGAGCGGACGAGTCACATACTCGACACGATGCTGATTCACGGCACCACCACCATCGAAGCGAAGAGCGGGTACGAGATGACCCTCGAGGGGGAGATCAGGCAACTGGAGATAATCAAGACGCTGCGCGGCTCACATCCGATGGAGATGGTCCCGACCTTCCTGGCTCAGGGAATCCCCGCAGGATACGAGGACAAAGTGGACCAGCTCACGAGTCAGATAGCCAGCGAGTGGATCCCCGAGTTTGCGAGGAGAGGTCTGGCGGAGTACTGCGACGTCTTCTGCGAAAAGGGGTATTTTGGCGTGGGGCAGTCAAGGAAAATCCTGGAATCGGGGAGGAGGAGCGGCCTGAAACCAAGAATTCACGCTGACTGGTTGGTCCACAGCGGAGGAGCCAAGTTGGGGGCGGAGTTGGGCGTGGTTTCGGCCGACCACCTCATTTTCACGCCGGAAGAGGAGATTGAGAGCCTCGTAAAGATAGGAGCCATCGGAGTGTTCCTCCCCACCACTCCGTTCTGCTACCTCGGGACCTATGCGAAAGCGAGGAGGATCATAGACAGCGGACTCCCTGTCGCACTGGGGACAGACCTGAGCGCAGCCGACATGTGCGAGTCGATGCAGATGATGATGGCCATAGCCATCCTGCAGATGAAGATGACAGCGGCGGAGGCCCTCACAGCCGCTACGATCAACGCCGCCCACGCAATCGAAAGGGCAGACGAAATTGGGAGCTTGGAAGAGGGAAAGAAAGCCGACATTGTCGTCTTCGACGCCCCTAATCATAGGCATTTCGCGTATCACTACGGAATCAACCTGGCTGAGAAGGTGTTCAAGAATGGACGCTTGGTCGTGGAGAGAGGAAGGAGAGTCTGATGACTGCCAGCCACCCTACGAGTGCGCCACGCTGAAAGTGGCCTAATTGTGAAGATTGGCCATTCGAAGAAACTCTCCCTTCAGGATTGCCTTCGAAAGGAGCTCTATCTCTTGGCCCTGCGCCCTGTCCCCAGTCAGCAGGGGAGAGCGCTTCCGTACCGCGGCCAATGTTGACCTGCAATGCTTCGACAGCCCCACCTCGTTCGAGGCGGCCAGATTCGAGCTGCAGATCATCTCGATTGCGAGTATTCTCGAGACGTTTTCGGCAACCTCCAAGGCCTTCAGTCCTGCGTTGACCCCGTAGCTCGCGTGGTCCTCTATTCCACCAGAGACGTTCGCCGGATAGGTTGACAGCGGGTGGGCGTGTTTCGCGTTTTCCCCAGCGAGGGAGGAAGCGGTGTACTCCAGAATCATAAGCCCCGATTCGAGGCCTGGCTTTCTTGCCATGTACTTCCTCTCAGGCGGGCTCCGTGCAAGGAGGAGATGGACCCTGGCCAGCGATATGACGCCGAGGTAGGCAATCGCGAACGAGAGCAGGTCTGACGCCATCGCAGTCGGCTGCGCGTGGAAGTTCCCCCCGTGAAGGACTGTCCCGTCCTCCAAGAAGACGGGGTTGTCGGACACAGAATTCGATTCGTCAACTGTGATTCCTTCTGCAAAGTCTAGCGCGTTCTTTACTGCGCCGTGGACCTGCGGGGCGCATCTGATTGAATATGGGTCCTGTGGCACGGGCTTCGTTCTCGTACGCCCGCTGCCTTTCATCATTCCGCGGATCTGTTCGGAAACGAATTTCTGACCCTTGTTCCGCTTCAGGTGCATCAGGCGCTCGTCGAACGACTCCACGCAGGCTCCCAGGACTTCACCGGCCGTCGCGACGGCAGTGTTGGCGGCTGCCAGCAAGTATGTCCCCCTCTGGACCGATATTGCGGTCAGGGCAGTCGTAAAACAGGTCCCGTTGATGAGGGAGAGACCCTCCTTCGCGGACAACTCGATCGGCTCCAGACCGTGGCGCTTGAAGGCACTAGCGGTGTCGACGAGGAGCGGGCCGTCGTACACCCTTCCTTCGCCTACCATCGCCAGCGCGACGTGGGCCGAGGGCACGAGGTCTCCGGAGGCGCCCAGGGAACCAAAGGACGGGACGAGTGGCGTCACGTTCTTGTTCAACAGATCCGCCAATAGACGGGCTACTGAAGGTCGTGCAGCACTGTTCCCGTTGAGGAGGCTGTTCAAGCGAAGGAGCATCGCCGCCCTTACCACCTCCTTCGCCATCGGATTCCCGACCCCAGCCGAGTGGCTCCTGATGAGATTCAGTTGGTGTCGTTTCAAGTCGGACGTAGAGACTGTTTCATTCGAGAGGGAGCCGAAGCCGGTGTTGACCCCGTAGACGGTCTGACCTTGACTCAGCTTCTCCTCCAGGAGTGACCTGAACTTCTGCATCCTCCGGAGACTTGCCCCGCTGATCTTTACCTTCGCTCCATCAGCGACCATCATCACTGACTCGAGGGTCAGAGACTTGCCGTCGAGTGTGACCACCATTCTTGCCGACCCCGCCGCTCGCCCACTAATATCTTCGACATATCCTTAACTGACTTCCGAGTGATGCCGCGGGCGGTTGAAGACGGCAAATTGGTTGGGAGCCATCTTGAGTCGTGACCACTGTCCGAAGGGCCTGAGTTCCTTTTCCGTCGCAGTGTTTCCCCGGCCGGGGTCGGCATAGAGGAGAAGATGCATGACGGAATCCAAGGAAGGAAGAGACTGCAGGCTCGGGGTCTCTTTCGGACGTGAGTCGGACCTCTATTCCTTTCCCGCCGGGCATCCGATGAACAGTGCAAGAACGGAACTCTTCGCGGTTTCAATCAAGCGGCTGCTTAAGGGCAAACCAACAACAGAAGGTGCTGGAAAAATCGCTCTAGTCAACCCAAAGGCGGCAGACGAGAGTGACCTCCTCCTCTTTCACACGAAGGAGTACGTTGAATTCGTCAAGAAGTCATCCGAGGTCGGGACGGGGAGCCTGGATTACGGGGACACGCCTTCATTCAAGGGAGTCTTCGAGGCGTCTCTCTACCCGGTGGGGAACACTCTGAACGGAGTGAGACTACTCCTGAATGACGAATTCAACCATTTCTTCAATCCCATCGGAGGGCTCCATCACGCGAGAAGGGACAGGGCAGGGGGGTTCTGCGTGTTCAATGACGCTGCCATCGCCGTCTGCGAACTTCTCCAAGGGAAGCACAGCGCTCGTGTGGCATACGTTGACATCGACGCGCACCACGGGGACGGGGTCTTCTACGCGTTCGAGTCTGATCCCAGGGTGATAATTGGCGACATCCACGAGGACGGTCGCTTCCTGTATCCGGGAACTGGAGATTCGTCAGAGACAGGGACGAAGGGAGCCGAGGGGACCAAGCTGAACATACCGATGCAGCCGTGGGCAGGAGATGATGATTTCATCAAGGCATTCGACAGGGTCGAGGAGTTTGTCAGGGGATTCAAACCTGACTTCGTCCTTTTCCAGTGCGGAGCAGATTGCCTTGGTGGAGACCCAGTGACGAGCCTCGCCTACACCTCCAGGGCTCATTCGTACGCTGCGAAGAAGCTGCACGACTTGGCCCACGAGCTCTGCGGAGGGAGAATTCTCGCGATGGGGGGCGGGGGATACGACCCAACGAACGTTTCGGAGGCGTGGATCGCGGTCGCCAGCGAATTCTGTGGGAGGAAGGGGGGCGCGCCAAACCCGTCTTCTTTGGGCCCATGGTGGTAGGGCCGGAAGGAGAAACGCGACGAGCAGGGCAGTCCAATAAGGGCACCGACACCATGGACTTGGCCAGAGGAGACTATTGTCGCGAACCCGGCCCTAGCTGCGACGGGGCGCCACGTAGTCTGCCATCGACCTGCGGAGCGTCTTCGCAAACCCGCTCGCGAGAAGGATTCCAACGTCCCCCTTCTCCACCGCTTTCTGAACCCCCTCATCGAAGGGCAGCTTTCCCAAGAACTTCACTCTGAATTCCTTCGCGAGTCTCCCTGGTCCGTCGTCGTCAGGGCTGCTCGCCAGGCCTCCCCGACCGTGCATGTTACCCAGAACCCCTGCAACCGAGATGCCCCCAGATCGAAGCAGCTGAAGTGTCCTTCGCGCGACTGCCAAGGACAGTCTGTCCGGCATCGTGACGACGAGGGCGTCTGGCCCACTGGGGAGAGAAGTGAGGGTCATCATGATGTCGCTCGTGGCTGGGGGCATGTCGACCACGAGGTAGTCGAGGTCTCCCCAGTCGGTGAGAGCCATCATCTCTAGGATGACCTGTTTCGCCCCCTCGCCTGTCAGGGGGACGGGCCTGCCCTGGGCGAAGAAGTCTATCGACATCACCTTGATCCCTGATGTCACAGGGGGAACCAGGCCGCGTTTTCCCTCCTCAGGCCGGCCTCGCGCGTTCAGGAGTAAGGCTGAGGAGGGGCCATGTACATCTGCGTCCAACAGGCCTACCGCAAAGCCATCATCGGCGAGTAGGGCCGCCAATGCAGCTGAAACGACGCTCTTGCCGACCCCTCCCTTTCCGCTCAGGACGAGTATTATCCTGCCCACGCTACCTAGCCTTCGCCTGACCATGCCCCCCCTGAAGTCGAGCATCCGCTTGCGGCTAGTCATCTAGGACGACCTCGGCAACTCTCACGCTTCTTCCGCGTTCTATCTCGAAGTAGCTCTTGGAGCAGGAAGGGCACTTCGAATAGGAGCTCAACAGCTCAGGGAAGAAGTGCACCATCTCCCTCTCGTTTCGCGGCAGAGGACCAATCAGTTCGTCGAAGCCGTGCAGTGAATTGCAGCTCAGGCATCTGACCTTTGATTTCTCTGACTTGACGGTAACCTTGGCACTCTCCAGAGGGGACCCCTTCTTGAGCTCGGTCAGCAGTTCCCGGACCAGGCGGATGTCAAACTGAGCCAGCTCCCCGACCCGGACGTCGAAGCTCTTCACCTTGCCCCCTCTTTCGCGTGCGGTTTCCTGAACCGCATCAAAGATACCTTCCACGAGCGATAGTTCGTGCATTTCCTAGTTGTCCTTTTGCCCCGGACGGTCGCCTGAATAACCGTTGTGCAAGGGGCAACCGACGAAGCGTCACGCGTCCGATCGAGGCACGCCCCAATCGAAATCGGGCTGTGCCACTGACCAGGGTCGTTGGAAGGGTTCAACTGCAGCTGTCCCCTCGAATCGTCCTGCCGTGCCTCGGCAAGGCTCGATTGTCGGAGACTACCAAGGGAAGGGTTTTATCAGGTGATTCGTGCCGACGCTCACGCCCATTGGCTCGGACCAAGCGTCGTTTGGCCGCAATCATGTTCACAGATATGGTCGGATACACGGCGCTCACCCAACGCGACGAATCCCGCGCGCTCAAGCTTCTCACAGAGCATAGGAAGGTGCTTCGGCCGATCTTTGTACTGCATGGCGGTCGGGAGGTGAAGACGATGGGGGATGCATTCCTGGTCGAGTTTGACAGTGCGCTTGACGCTGTAGAATGTGCGATTGACATTCAGAAGATTCTTCACCTTAACACAAGCCTCACCAAGAAGGGGCTGTCCGTCAGGATCGGGATCCACGTCGGGGACGTGGTGGAAAGGGAAGGGGACCTCTTCGGGGACGCTGTCAACATCGCCTCCAGGATAGAGCCTCTTGCCGATGGCGGTGACATCTGCATGACGGAACAGGTCTACGACCAAGTGAGAAACAAGATTGCCTATCCTCTCTCTAGGCTCGAATCTCACGACCTCAAGAACGTCGCCTTCCCGGTCGATGTCTACAAAGTGTCGCTCCCGTGGACGAAGAAACCGAAGCTCTCCGGAAGGCACAAACTCCCCGTCAGTCTCGTGAAAAGGTATCCCGCGGAGGAGGGAGTGGCGAAGAGGAAGGGGATGAGCCGGTTCATCTCGAAACTGATGATGAAGAACAAGATTGTCGACGTTGTGATATTGAATTCTCCTTACGCCACTGCTGCGCTGGCGAAGTTCGGCGGGGAAATAGACTACGCAAGGGGGGAGACGTTGCACATGATTTCAGCGATAGAGACGGTGGGTGTGGTCATAGACGCAAAGAACCAGACCAAGCTCCTTTCCATGGTCCCGAAGAAGAACGTCCTGCAGGTGAAGGGGAACCTTTCTGAGATAATCATCTCTTTCTCGGAAGAGGCGCTGAAGGTTCCAGGGGTGGCGGCGGCCATAACCACAGAGCTCGCGGCCAATGGAATAAACATAGTCGAACTCATCACCTCCACCCGGACCGCCATCGTCGTCGTCGAATCGAAGGACGCCATGAAAGGCTACCAGTCGGTCGAAACGTTGGCCTCTGACGAGACCAAATGACCGGGGTGGAGGAACGAATGAGGAGGCCTACCGCGCCAGTGCAGGCCGCGCCGGTCGATGCCTCCAAGGATGCTCGGTGCCTTGTCTTTCGCGTCTCCGGAGGAACCGTTGGGGCGAGCCGTGAAAAGCGAAATTGCAGCTTCGATAGTCTCTCGAACCAGGCTACAGCCTGACTATCCCGTGGGTCTTTCCGAGCAGCACTTCCTTCTGGTTCTGATTGCGGCAAACGATGTCAATGGAGACCTTCAAGAATCCATCACCTTTCTCAACACTTGTGATTGTCCCTTCGGCCGTTACAGTGTCTCCAGCGAAAACCGGTCTAAGGAACTCGAAGGTCATTTCTCTCGCGATGTAGTTGATATCACCACCCAGTTTGGTTGGAACCGACGCTGTCAGCAACCCTTGCACCATTATTCTCCCTTCATCGTCGGGCTCAACGTGATGGACGCCCTTGTCCCCAGACAACTCCGCGAACAGCTCGATGTCCCTGGCAGTAAAGGTGCGCTCGTAGGTTCTCTTCTGACCGACCTTTATTTCCGATTCAGGTTGGAACGCCAAGAGCGGTTCCTAGAACGGTCAGGCGCTCGATGATTTGAAAAGGACTGGAGTTTGGCAAAGTGAGCTTGACGTGTCTGTCTGGGCGTCTTTAGCTCCTATCACATCATCGTAGTCCCACTTTCGCTGTTCCCATGCTACCCATAACCGAGTATCCCTCCTTCGTGAGGGAGTCGAAAGTCTACCTCGAGTCGGCCTTCGGCGACTGGAGGCAGG
>CAYYYU010000002.1:0-20941 GCA_964476175.1 uncultured Nitrosopumilales archaeon | reverse complement strand
GTGTGCGACGGCTTCTTCTTCAGAGGGAAGAAGGTGGCAGTAGTGGGGGGAGGGGACACGGCCATGGAGGAGGCGACGTTCCTGACGAAGTTCGCTTCCACGGTGCAGGTGATTCACCGGAGGGACGAGCTCAGGGCCAGCGCGGCGCTGAAGAAGGAGGCGTTCGCCAACCCCAAGATCAGCTTCGTCTGGGATTCGGCCGTGACGGAGGTGCTTGGAGAAGGCAAGGTGCGGGGAGCGAAGGTCAAGAACCTCAGGACGGGAGCGGAGAGCGAAGTCCAGGTGGACGGGGTCTTCGTGGCCATTGGCTACGATCCGAACACGGAGATATTCAGGGGGCAGGTTGAGCTGGACCCGAAGGGGTACGTCGCCATAAGGAACGGGACCGAGAGCAGCGTCCCAGGGGTCTTCGTGGCAGGAGACGTCCACGACTTTCGATATAGGCAGGCGATCACAGCCGCGGCCGACGGGTGCAAGGCCCTCCTCGACGCCGAGAAATTCATCAAGCAGAAGCTGGAAGTAAAGGTAGCTAACTGATCACCGAGACGAACCGGTCCTCGGCGAAGGACTTGCTGAGGGGACCTACGATCGGCGTCTTGTGGCCGCAGGCCTTGCATCTGTTCTTCGCGTCGAGGTTGTACTCGAGGATCTCGTAGCCGTATCTCTTGATGAGGACCCCCTTGCATCCGGGGCAGTAGGTTCTCTCGTCGGGGTGGCCGGGGACGTTGCCGACGTAGACGTAGTTGAGGCCGGCCTTCCTCCCTATCTCCACGTGCTTCTCGAGGGTCTCCACCGGAGTCCAGGGGAAGTCCATCATCTTGTAGTCGGGGTGGAACCTCAGGAAGTGGACAGGGACGTCGGGGCCGAGGTTGTCGTAGACCCACCGACAGAGCTTCTCGGCTGCCTCCAGCGAGTCCCCGACCCTGGGGACGATTAGATCTGTGATTTCTACGTGCACCTTCGTTCTTTGCTTGAGCTCAAGAAGTGTCTGGTAGATTGGTTCGGCGTTGGGAATGCTGATATATCGCCGTACAAACTCGGTCTCACCACCCCCCTTGAAATCCACCGTGATGCAGTCAAGGAACTGGCTCATCAGGCCGACCGTTTCCGGTGTGTCAAACCCGTTTGACACGAATATGTTGAAGAGCCCCTTCGACCTTGCGATCTTGCCAACATCCCGGGCAAACTCGATGAACACCGAGGGTTGGTTGTACGTGTACGCGACCCCCTCACACCCGTAGGCAACTGCCTGGGATGCGAGCTCGTCCGGCGTCTGCTCCACCCCATCAACTTGTCTCCGCTGACTGATGTCGTAGTTCTGGCAAAAACGGCAGGCCCATGAACAGCCGCTCGTCGCAATCGAAAAAATCTTTGAGCCTGGGTGGTAGTGCACAACCGGTTTCTTCTCGATGGGATCGATGTGTGCTGCCATTATCTTCCCGTAATCCAGGAGGTACAGTTTCCCGCTCACAACCCCCCTTATCCCGCAGAAGCCGACCTGCCCCTCTCCGATCTGGCAGTTCCTGGCGCAGGCCGTGCACTGAACCCTCCCGTTCGGGAGTGGGCGGAAGAGCTCCGCTTGCTTTCCCGAGGGCTCTGTCAACTTCCCTATGGGCATCGGATCTCCCAAGAGAGCCCGGCGTCCCTTAAGCGTTTGCGGGCAGGGTTGGCTCGCCGGGCAAACCGTCTCCGATGAAAGAAGAGGGGCAAACGTATATAACATATGTTATTTCCACCCCCGAGTTCCAAGGTTGCTGGATTTCCTTGAGCTGATTATGCTGGGTGCTGTCGCAGGTTTGACCATCTTCCTCGGACTGCCTGTGGTCTTCTTCGGGGTCAGCGACCGAATCAAAGGTTTCCTGAATGCGTTGGCGGTAGGGATCCTGATGTTCCTGATTGTGGACGTGTTCAGCCACGCCTGGGATATGACGACGCAGACCGTAGTTTCGGCATTTCAAGGGGGAGGGTCCGCTGCCGATGCCTCCATTGACCTCTTTCTGATGTTTGGAGGTCTCACCGTGGGGCTGCTTGGGCTTGTGGTTTACGAGAAGAGATACACGGGGAAGGGGCCTGACGGCTTGAGCGGCCGCCGACTCTCTACGATGATAGCCCTTGGGATAGGGGCTCACAACCTAAGCGAGGGACTCGCCATCGGGCAATCCTATGCGTCAGGGGCTCTGGGACTTGCAGTAGTGTTGGTCGTTGGCTTCGGGGCCCACAATTCCACAGAGGGCTTCGGGATAACGGCCCCTCTGGTCGGGATTAACCCGAGGCCCAGTCTGACGTTCCTCACAAGAGTGTTGCTGATCGGTGGAGCGCCCACCTTCTTCGGGACCGTTCTCGGGAGCCTGTTCTACTCGCCGGCGGCGTACATCCTCTTCCTCTCGCTAGCAGGGGGAGCACTGGTCTACGTGACGATGATGATGTTCAATGTGGGAAGGCGTCAGTACAGCAACAACCTCATGATGGCAGGGGTCTTCATCGGCCTCTGTGCAGGATTTCTCACGGACCTGGTCGTCTCCCTAGGCGGAGCGTAGCCGCGCGGTTTTGGCAGACAGCGTCGGTCAAGGTCCAGACGGGAACGCCATCCACCTCAGGAATCTCGTGATAGGTAACTCACTGGCGTGCTCACTGATCGCCTTCGCTTGGTTATTGGAGAAGACTGCTTTGCAGAGATTGAGCTTGCGGACCGCAAGGGAATCTATCGAAAAATAGACACATACTAACCGCTTAGGCTAAACCCGTAATAAGACTCGCCCGCAGCCGGGCAACGGAAGTGATCGAGTTTGATGACCGAGGTGCGCCTCCATGGGAGGGGCGGCCAGGGAGTGGTCTCCGCCGCGCAGTTGATCGCGGATGCAGCGGTACTTGAGGGGAAGTACGTCCAAGCGTTTCCTGAATTTGGTGCCGAAAGGTCCGGGGCCCCAATTGCTGCGTATGCGAGGCTGAGCGACGGGCCGATTGAGATTCACTCGTTCATCAGGAACCCTGGGGTCGTCGTGGTCATCGATAGGTCGATGGTGCACTTCAAGAACACTACGTCGGGCCTGGCCGAGGACGGCTACTTCATCTGCAATTTCGACGGTGCGGCGGGTGAGGTCCGCGCAGGCCTAGACCTGGCCCCCTCGATGAAGGTCCTTACGGTAGACGCTACCGGCATTGCCCTAAAGAGCATCGGGAAGGACATACCCAACACGCCGATGCTGGGCGCCCTCGTGAGGGCGACGAACATGGTCGGGTTCGAATCGATAGCGAAGGTTCTGAACCAGCGGTTCAAGGGAGCGGTCCAGGCTGGGAACGCTCAGGCCCTGCGGTTGGGCTATGAAGGAGTGAGATCCGCATGAGCTGGAAGGAGCTCGAAGAAGCGGCTGTGGTGAAGGGCGGGACCTCCTCTTCGTACATAGTCTCTGGGTGGAGGGTCAAGAGGCCTGTAATCAACGACCAGAAGTGCACGAACTGCCTGATCTGCTGGGTCTATTGCCCGGAGCCTGCCATAGTCAGGCACGAAGGCGGGAAGGTCAGCATCGACTACGACCACTGCAAGGGGTGCGGGATCTGCGAGACCGAGTGCCCCCCCAAAGCGATCACTATGGTGATGGAACCCTGACCGTAGCAGAGACCCTCAAGGTAGCAGCCCTACAGGGGGACGAGGCTGTCGCGGAGGCGGTCAGACAGTGCGACGTGGACGTCGTCTCCGCCTATCCGATCACCCCTCAGACGATAATCGTAGAGAAGCTCGCCGAGTACGTTGCTGACGGCAAGTTCAGGGGCGAGTTCATCCCCGTCGAGTCGGAGCACAGCGCGCTTTCTGCCTGCGTGGGTGCGTCGGCTACGGGAGCCCGCGTCTTCACTGCAACGTCGAGCCAAGGGCTGGCCTACATGCACGAGATGCTCTACAACGCATCTGGGATGAGGCTCCCCATAGTCATGGCTGTAGCCAACAGGGCGCTGAGCGCCCCGCTCGTGTTGAACGCTGACCACGGGGACATGATGGGCTCAAGGGACTCCGGGTGGATTCAGGTTTACGCAGAGAACGTCGAGGAGATATACGACAGGACCATACAGCTCTTCAGGCTTTCAGAGGACCCGCGGGTGATGCTCCCGTCGGCAATCAACTTCGAAGGGTTCATCCTGTCGCACGACAAGGAGAGGGTCAGTCTGCTCGAGGACGGGCCGGTCAAGGAGTTCCTTGGAAGGCCGAGACCCAAGCACCGCCTTGACCCAGACGAGCCTTTGACGTTCGGTGCAATCGCGAGTCCAGACAACTACTACGAGTTCAAGATGCAGCAGGCCGAGGCAATGAAGAATGCGCTCGCGGTCTTCGGAGAGACGGAGAAGGAGTTCGAAGGGATCAGCGGGCGGAGGTACGGGGCTGTCGACGCTTACAACACAGATGGAGCAGACCGCGTCGTTGTCGTGAACGGGTGCGCTGCAGGGACGATGAGGGCCGCTGCGAGGAAGATCAATGCGGCAGGCGAAAGCGTGGGCGTTCTGGCAATCAAGCTCTACAGGCCCTTCCCGGCGGAGGAGGTCGTGTCTCACCTGAGGAAGGCGAAGTCGGTGGTGGTCATGGACAGAAGCCTGAGTCTGGGGGCGCCGTCCGGACCCATCTCGGAGGACGTGAAGTCGTGCCTGAAGGGGATGAGCCAGCCGGTGATGAGCGTCGTCTACGGAATCGGGGGAAGAGACCTCACAGTCGAGGATGCGAGGAGAATATTCGAGCTAGCTAAGGACGAATCGTCTTTCGGCTCTGGCCCGCTGATGTATGGGGTGAAAGCCTAGATGTACGAGCAGGTCAAGGGGCTGAAAGAGCTTCCCATGGAGGAGCCTCTCTCTCCGGGTCACCGCCTGTGCCCAGGGTGCGGAGCGTCCATCGTGGTGAGGCAGGTCCTTCTCGCCGCGCCCCCTGACACGATAGTGGCAAACGCGACAGGGTGTCTTGAAGTGTCGACTGCGCTTTACGGATACTCGGCGTGGAACCGGCCCTGGATTCATTCAGCGTTCGAGAACGCGGCTGCGGTGGCCTCTGGGGTCGAGGTGGGGCTGAAGGCCCTTGCCAGACGCGGGGAGGCAGAAGAGCACCCCATAGTGGTCTTTGGGGGGGACGGGGGGACCTACGACATCGGCCTCCAGGCGCTCTCCGGAGCGCTCGAGAGGGGGCACAGGTTCCTCTACGTCTGCTACGACAACGAGGCTTACATGAACACGGGCATCCAGCGGTCCGGAGGGACCCCCAGAGGGGCATGGACGACCACGACTCAGGTGGGCTCAGCCAGCTCGGGGAAGGCTGGTGCGAGGAAAGATCTAGTGTCAATCGTAGTCGCGCACAGGGCTCCGTACGCCGCGACCGCTTCGATTTCCCACTGGAAGGACCTGATGAACAAGGTCAGGAAGGCACTCTCCACGGACGGGCCTACATTCCTGCACGTGATGGCTCCCTGCACAAGGGGGTGGCGGTTCGACTCAGCGAAGACCGTCAGGCTTTCGAGACTGGCCGTGGAGACGAGGTTCTTCCCGCTTTATGAGGTCGACCGTGGGGCCTACAGAATCACAGTCCCGGTTCCAAGCCCGAAGCCGATCGAGGAGTACCTGAAGATGCAGGGGAGATACTCTCACCTGTTCCTCCCGCAGCATGCGAAGGAGCTCGCGCTGCTGAAGAACGACGTCGACGAGAACTACAGTCGTCTGGAGCGTCTTTCACAAATGACGAGCCAAACCCAGGGTCCTGTGGCCCGGTAGCTGGATTCTCTGAGACTGGAGGAAGCCCTGAACGGGCTGCACTTGCCTAGGGTGCAAGAGACAGAAAATCTTGCGCTACAGTCCGGGCGGTCGGTTTACCATGTTTCTCTCCATACTCGCTTCCCTCCCCAGACAACCCACACCAGGCCTATCAGCAGGCCCATGATGGCAAACGAGACGATCGTCACTATGACGTTCTGGAAAAGGCTGAAACCATTCGACCAGTAGAGCGCGAACAGGAGGATGAAGACGAGCCAGACGATGATGCCGATAATGGATAGAGCAATGGGTGCTATTGTACCCTCTTTCCCTTCCGGGGGCTGGATTTGTGGCAACTGCCTTGAACCTATCATGCCTGTTTCCTCGCGAGAATGATATTTAATGCTGAAGGTGCGATTGCCATGATTGAGGAAGGTCGCAGCTGGATTATCGCGAAAGTGAGAATCTGTTCATTCGGAATCCCAGATCTGTCAATAGGGGAAGCTGAGTATCCTGCCGCCCGTAAGTGGGTAGCCCGGCTAGGATTCGAACCTAGGTCGCCGGCTCCAAAGGCCAGCATGCTTGACCGCTACACTACCGGGCTGCGGGTCGCCAGTTCACTCCGGCATCTTGAGGTGATTTATGCTTGCTCGGCAGTCTTGACGACGCGGTCAGAGATTTTGTGGACCGGGTCCTCCATCGAGCCCAGAATCCGCTTCGCCTTCCGGGCGAACTCGACCTTGTAGCGACTGTCGAGGAGCTTCCTTGCGTGGCTCAGCAGTGCAGGCGGGCTATTCGTCTTCACGAGGAGTCCCACCGACTTCAGGTAGAGCTCTGTGTGGAGGGTGCCCTGGAACGCGGAGATGGTAGGTACCCCCATGAGTGCGGCCTCGGCGGTCATGGTGCCGCCCATGCCTACGAAAAGATCGGTTTCAGCCAGGAGGCGCCTCCCGTCTACGACATAAGAGGGGACTATGTACCTTGACCCGAACCTTCCCTTTACCGACTCGAGCTGGTCCCCATACCGGCAGAGGGCCACAAGGTTGCTTTCAGGGAAGGCTTCGGCTAGGTTCTGCAGGACGGTCCCGGTCCATTCGCCGTTAGTTCCTGCCATGTAGGGAGCGTAATTCTCTTCGAGCCTCACCGTGATTGTCTTCTTGCTACGTTCGAGCTCCGGCGCCGGGCCGTTGAGGGGTTTTCTCTTGAGCCACACTGCGGGGTCGAGGGCTCTATATCGGGTGATCTGAGACCGGGTGAGTCCGAACTTTGCCCATTCTTCGTACGGAATGATCCAGGGACAGAGCAGATGATGGCTGAGCGGAATGGAGAGCCGTCCGGCGATTTCCGAATGGGGTGAATCGTTTACCGAAATGTGCCTGACCCGTAGGCCGAACGCGATACGGGCGCAGACGCCGGAGGCTACTGAAAGAGCGACGGTCGGCCCGAATCCCTTCACGATCGGGATCAGTTCGGCCTGCCTCTGAGTAGCTGCGGCAAGCTGCTCTGAGGGGTCCTTTCCCCCTCTCTCCCCGACATACTGAAGGTCAAGACCGCACATTCTTGCGACAGGCTCGACTTCCCGATATCGCCTGGAAGTGGCGAGGATGTCGAATCCGTGATGAGAGAGTTCTTCGACGAGCGGCGCGAAAAAGAGCACCTGTTTAGGCGTAAGGATGTCCAGCCAGACCCTGCGTGACCCCAAGCGCTCGACCGTGACGGGTTGAAGTTGCACCTACTAAATCGTTTGAGGGACCCCGGAGGGTGCCGGCAGCCTCTGCAGGGGTCGCCCCTCATCGTAGCCACTGAACCGCCAAAGTATAATTACGGTCAGGCGAAACGACAGCCTCGCCTGCCCCTTGCCCAAACTCAAAGTCGCGATGTACGGGCTTACGAGCGAGGGTTACAGGCTTGCCGCTGACCTGGTCGACAAGGCGCAGGTCACGATTGTGGACGAGACGCTCCAGATGGCGATGGACCTCGATTCTGTCTTCCTCCGCAAGAACCCGAACTTAGGACAACTGATGAGTGAGGAGCCTCTCCTCAGTCTGAGACCCCTCGAACAGGTCCTCGGGGAGGCCCAGGTCGTCTTCTTCACGCCAAAGTTGCGCAGACCCTCAGACGAGGCTCTCGTGGAGGCGGGGTCGAAACTGAGGGACCTGTCAAGGTCTCTGTCGAAGGGGGTCACTTTCGTGAATGCCCTCCCTGCTGGCCCCGGGGGCAACGCCGAGAACATCATGATGCTGGAGAAGCAGACCGGCTTGAAGGTTGCGGAGACTCTCACCTACGCGTACATGCCTCTGAGGCCGAAAGACCCGAAACCATCCGTACTCTCGGTGGCAGGGGGGAAGGATACGCAGTCCCTGAAGGCCCTCGGATTCTCGGAGACCTCCCAGAATGTCTTCTCTGCGGAGTTGGAGTACGCTGCGTCGATTCTTGACTCGTCGTTAGACTCGGTAACAGAAATCGAGCTCGCCCGGCGGGCCAGAGAGGCGAACGTGTCCCTGCAGAAGGCGACGGACATCTTCATTGACGAGTTTGCGCAATATCTGTACGACCTGAAGACCATCCAAGCTAGCGACGAAACCGGTGAGTCGATCGCTTACCTTGCGGGGGCCACCATGAAGAGCCTTGAGAATTACGTGAGGTACATCGTCGACGAGACGCGTGAAGTCCTGAAGGAGAAGGAGCTCAAGGCGAGCCGGACGAAGATAAGCCTCCTTTGGACCCTCGACCGTTACGAGATGAGGGGCGAACGGCTCCAGATGGCCGAAAGCATCCAGCAGAGGCTCCGCGACTACGTCACCGATGTTGAGGTCATGCCGGGTTCGAGAATCAGGTCTGGCGCCGAGGCGCTAGACCCTCTAAAGCACAACGTCGTGATAGCATGCTCGAAGGAGGACCACGAGTCTGTGCTGCACGCAAGGAAGTCTCACAGAAACCTGGAGATGACCCTTCTGCTGGCCACCCCGAGTCTGAAGAGGGAGTGAGGCAGGCGGGCTCGTCAGCCCCTCTTGTCTTGGTCGAGGGCCTGCCGCGTCCCGTCAGTCGACTACGGTTGTACTGATGAACGCGTAACCGGTTGCGCCGTTCGGGAAGGTGTCCGCCGGAATTGACGTCTGAACCTGACCGGCTCCGTCCGTCGCCCGTGCCAGGACTGCGTACTCGCCTTTGTTGGGGGGGCGCCATTCGTACGCCCAGAGAGTCCAAGTCAGGCTGGAGATCGGGGGCTTCAGTGTGGCTGGGTCCCAGGTCTTCCCACCGTCGAAGCTCACCTCCACTTTCGAGATCCCGCGGTCCCCAGCATAGGCGAAGCCGGCGACCATTATCGAACCCCCGTTGCTCAGGAGGCTCAGCTGCGCGCCGGAGTAGGGGATGACTACGAAAGCCAAGGTGTTGACGCTGGCGTCGTTCGTCCACCCTCTGGTCTGCCAGTACCCATCGTAGACTGCACCGACCACGGATATCCTGTTGACCCACTTCGCGCTCATCATCCCATACAGCCCTGGAATTACCGCCCTCAGAGGATAACCATGCTTCACTGGGAGGGCCTGGTCGTTCATCTGGTACGCGAGGATACTGTCTGGCATGAGGGCCTTCGCGAGAGGGATCCCGACGCTGTAGCCGTCGACAGAGTAGAACACGACGTAAGTCGCCCCCGTGAGCACCCCTCCCACGTCCTGGAACAGGTCTGAGAGCTTCGGTCCAGTCCACTTCGCGTTGCCGATGAGGGGTCCGTTGACCTTGTTGCTGACGCACTCGAAGGTGTTGTATTCGTTCGTCTGTGGGAGCGCTTCGATGCCCTGTAGAGAGTACCTCTTGGGGGAGCCCACGAGCCCGTCGACCAGCAGAGTCCAACCTATCGCGTCCACCGTGGGGTCGATTACGTCGATCGCGACGCGGTAGAAGCTATCATTGGTAGTCACTTCTGATTCGACGAGAGTGGCCAGCCTCGGGTCACTGAAGATGGCCGGTGCACCTGCGAGGTCTATCGGCTGGCTGCCGCCGCTGGGCTGTATCGACGAGGAAAACAAGGAGCCCAGCCTGGTGAGGCTGAGGATCGCCGCCCCGATGGCCAGGAGTCCCAAGGCTCCTTTTTCTATGAACTCTCTCCTCGAACCGCTGGCTGCCTGGCTTTGCGTGGCCTGCCTAGGAAGTATGTATCTCGGAGCAGCGACCAGTACGAAGACCCATTGCACGAGTAACAGAGTGAAGGGAAACGCCCAGACGTCTGACGGTGAGGCGAAGGCGGAGGCGTCCCCGAAGAACCAGCCTCCGAGGAGAGGAAGCAGGAAGAGCCCGTAGAAGACCCACGGAACAAGAGAGAAGACTAGCAGCCCTTCAAGGTTGCTCAAGCGTCGAGAACCGAGCTTATTGGCGACGGCCCTGTCGAAGACGACCAGAAGGAGGCCGTATACGATGGCTGCAATCAAGGTCGCCACGAGGAGCCCAAGCTGGCCAGCGAGGTCGCCGAGGCTCTGCACCATCGGTTCCTCGATTGAAGCTGGGACCACGGAAAGGAACGCGTTCAGTGCTGTCTCCGGGGGAAAAGGCGCGATTCCGCCGAGTCTGAGGAGGAAGTTGAAGGCGAGGGCGGCCAGGCCTGCGACGAAGCCGTTCAAGAAGATGGAGAAAGGCCGCAGAGCGGACATCAGGTTGCACACTGCAGACCGTAGCGGTCCCTAATAGATTTGGAGGGGGGCTTGAAGACGCGACCTTGACTTCATCGGGACCCCTTCTCCCTGACATTATGCGACCACAACCCTTTATCTGGTCTGGGCCGGACGGCTCAGTAGTCGATGACAAGGGTCGGTGTGGTCGGGACCGGGGGGTGGGGCAAGAATCACGTCAGGGTCCTCAATGAAATCGGCTGTCTTGCGGCAGTCTGCGACAAAGACAAGGAGCGCCTGGACCTCTACTCGAAGAAGTACCGCGTGCCTGGATACTCTTCCCTCGACGAGATGGTGAGAAAGGAGAAGCTGGATGCCGTGACTACTTGCACCCCAGCCTCGACCCACTTTCAGATAGCTGCCCAGGCGCTGGCAGCTGGACTCCATACCTTCGTGGAGAAACCGATGACGACGACGGTCGAGGAAGCCCAGGACCTGATAGAGGCTGCGAAGAAAGCGAACAGGACACTGACCGTCGGGTTCATCGAGAGGTTCAACCCGCCCATCTCCGAGCTCAAGAAGACAATCGCCGGAGGCAGGCTGGGTGAACTCATCCTGCTGGAGTTCCACAGGGAGAACAGGCGAGGGGAGAACATAGCCGACGTCGGGATAGTGAAGGATGCTTCGGTCCATGACATCGACACTGCCAGGTGGCTCTTCGCGGAGGAGCCGAAGACGGTCTTCGCCAGGGTGGGTTCTGTGACCTCGAAGAACGAAGATTATGCAGCGATCGTAATGGGATTCTCAGAGAGGAAGACCGCTTTCCTCGCGACCAACTGGGTCACCCCGAACAGGGTTCGCACCCTCTCAGCGGTCTTCACGGGCGCGGTCGTGGATGTCGACTTCGTCACCCAGAAGACGAGCATCCACGAGGCAGGAGGGATGACTGTGCCGACCAGGGCGTTCCAGGAACCACTGCTGCTCGAGTTGAAGGAGTTCATTGCCGCAGTTCAAGAGAAGAGGAAGCCCCTGGTCACAGGGGAGGACGGGCTGAACGCGATTAGGATTGCAGAGGCCGTCCTGGCATCCAGCTCTTCTGGGACTCCGATCTACCTGGGATGAGATAATGGCGAAACCTTTGAACTTCGTGTCGCCTGAAGCGAAGCTAGGAAAGAACGTCAGGGTCTGGCATTTTGCGTATGTAGGGAGCGGGACCATAATAGGGGACAACGTCAAGATAGGTTCGCTCGCCCATGTCGACTATGATGTCAGGATAGGCAGCGGTACCATGATTGAGGGATTGGTCTACATTCCGCCCCTTTCGCGGATAGGCAAGAACGTCTTCATCGGTCCGGCGGCAGTCCTGACGAACGACCCATACCCGCCAAGCAAGAAGATGATGGGCGTCACGATCGAAGACGGGGCTGTGATAGGTGCGAGAGCAGTGCTGAAGGCGGGCGTTACAATCGGCAAGAGGGCGGTAGTGGCGATGGGCGCAGTAGTCACGAAGGACGTCCCAGCAGGGAAGGTGGTGATTGGGGTCCCCGCGAGGGTGGCCTACGACCGGAAGGAGTTCGACGTCAAGATGAAGCAGTGGGAGTCGGGTCCCTGAGCTTCGACTTCGTGTAGATTCCGGCCAGATACTGGATGACGACGAACCAAAGGGCCCCCAGGCCCAGGGTGAGCACCACCTTGAGAAGCGCAAGGGCGGTCAAAGCCCCGATCTGGTGGATGGGTGGGGCATAGGCGAGAATCACATTGAAGAAGATGTATGTCTCGGCTATTATCAGAAGCCACGCAACTACGACTATGGCCGCGATGGGTGCGATCCTCAATTCAGAACACCCATGTCATCACAGAGGTCAGCACAGACAGCAGGCACGCCACGGCTGCTAGGAGGACTATCGACTTGACCAACTCCTTTTCGGTCATCGGTCCGCTCAGCAACAACATCCTGGCGAGAGTGACCGGGGCCGAACGATCCTTGGATGCGTAGAGCCTCCCATCGTCCCCTGTGTATGTCGGCCGCGAGCCCATCTTTCTTCGCTCAACGAACCCTCGGAGGCTGGACAGTATGTAAAAGGAGTTCAGAATCGCCGGGACTATCGCAATGATGGCGGCTATTTCGACCCCTCCTGTGACAGTAAGGGAGGCGAACGATGCCCCTAGAAGGAGGCTCCCGCTGTCGCCATCGAAGGCCCTCGAAGGAAATCTGTTGAAGACGAGAAAGGCGCCGGCGACCGCCAACAGAGGCAGGGCGGAAGCCAGCCTCGCAATCGAAAAGGTGGAGGCGGACAGCATGCGGAGGGTTATGCCGAAGACCAGAGCCAGCGAGGCCAAGATGGTGAACCACGAAATCTGGCCGTTGAAAGAATCCATCATGTTGAACGCGTTGGAGACGATGGGGACCGCAACCACGAGCAGGACAGTGTAGATGAAGAAGTGCTCGCTCGACGCCCCGAGAATCGGGAAGACAAGGCTCGGCTCGTATAGGTCGCCCTGAACCATGACCAAGAAGACGAGCGGAAGGGCTGCAAGGAGGAGAACCAGGGGTTTGGCCTTCCCGCCGAGGACGAACAGGTCGTCGGTCAGTCCCACTGCGAAGGCGATGGCCGCTACTCCAAGTGTCGCCAGGGGGACCATCGAGCCGAACAAGGCGAGAACCGCGACCTCGCCTGCTGCCATCCCGAGGAACAGGATGGGGCCAGCGGGGGAGGGGACCCCCGTCGGGGGCTGCTTGTGTACGTCGTCGACCACCCGTCCCCTGGCGATGAGATACTTCAGGTACTGGGGCATAGTCAGGACGACCAGAACGAAGGGGACGGCGAACGACAGGACGAGGAGCCCAACTTCGGGGAAGGTCGGAAGCAAAGACAAGGGACCCGCCAGATTTTCTGATTAAACAGTTTCGACTGGGGGAGAGCCCACTTCAATGTTAAATATGGCTTTGAAGCGACCGAAAAGAGTCACATGAACATCAGGGACCTACGAGATGGGATGCGGAGAGTGGACGTCGAGGGTGAGATTTCAGACATTTCGGACCCACGGAACGTAACATGGGCCGGCGGCGAGGGCAGAGTGGCCGAATGCGTGCTGAAGGACGAAAGCGGAGAAGTAAAGCTCTCCCTTTGGAACGAGCACATAGACTTGGTGAAAGCCGGGTCGAAGATCAGGATCACCAATGGCTACACCAAGAACTTCAGAGGCGCCCTTGGCCTGAACGTGGGCAAGTACGGCAAGCTCGAGATTCTGGAAGAATAGGGCATAGCTCTTTTCATCCAATTGCAATTGGCGCAGAGTAGCTGATACTTCTGCTCTCCCTTCTTTGCGCTTTCAGTGATGTTTCTGAAGTATCTCCGGCGCGCTGAACCACTAGAAACCGATTCTAGTAGTTCTTTCTTTCCGCCGCCATGAACATGGTCTATCTGAAGTATTCTGTGATCATTGATTGGACAAGAACCACTGTGCCAGCAATCTGTCAATTTGCAACTACATCTACCACCGAGAGCTTCGATCATCTTCATTTTTGATTTCAGATACATGTTTCGCCTAATCCGCATCATATTCGACCTGTGGGTCTTTACCCATCTCTTGTTGTATTCTCGTCTGTAGCTCTTACCACAATTGACACACCAAGATTTGGCTATCCATTTTTCCTGGTTTTCGGGAGTGATCTTGACACCGCAACGAACACAATTCATGCTGATACTTCTAATAAGACGCTCTTCGAATAAAAGACCAGCGCCGATCGGAGAGGAGGAGAATACAAATTCGGTCTGTCGGGCGCTGAGAAGATTCCAAGGTTATGTTGAAACGATTCGGTGAACCCCCTTGAACTAGGGCTGTTTCTTAGGAAGTCAGAAGAATTCAAGGGCGGAACGGCTTACTACTTCATATCTCAGACTTCTTACTAGGGAGCGGCTTGGGAACGGGTGGCGTCTTCCTCAGGAAGCTGCGGGCCCGAGTTTCTGACGAGCCGACAGGTTTTCTGTGGGTGGAGAAGGACAAGGTCGCTGCCTCTGGGTATCCGGCCTCGCGCAGGCAAATCGAATGGATCTCGAAGCAGCGCCTGAACAGCATCCTCACCCTGACCGAGAAGCCGATTCCAGGAGAGTGGGTGAAGGGGCTCCCCTTCACCCTAGAACACGTACCCATGATTGACCATGAGCCCCCCGACCTTGCGAGTCTGGAGAGGGCCGCGTCGTACGTGGAGGACCAGGTCCGGCAGGGGAGGCGGGTCCTGGTGCACTGCCTTGCGGGACAGGGGAGGACGATGTGCGTACTCGCAGCGTATCTGATCAAGGAGAGGAGGGTGAGCGCCGAAGAGGCAATCCGCATCCTCAGGTCTCTAAGGCCTGGCGCGGTAGAGAGCCGACAGGAGAAGCCCGTCTACGATTATGCGGCGACCATGAGCGAGGGCCCTGGTCGAACCCCCAAGAATGATAAGTGACCTTCGGCGAAACACTGAACGTGAACTACCGTCTGTTTATGTCAACAGGGCGATCCCCTAGAGTATTGGGACGGCTCAGTTGATACAAGTTGGGTGGTATGGATGGAAGACAGCTAGCCCCTGATGATTTGTGCCAGCTTCTTGACTACCTCTTCCTGGCTCCCCTCGATCATTTGTTTCTTCCTCTCGGGTGAACGCATCTTGCTGAGCCTGGTCACCTGAGTGAGGGAGCCTTCCAGACCGACCTCGCTCGGAGCGAGTCCGAGGTCGCCTATGTTCCAGGTCGTGATCTTGAGCTCTTTCTCTGCCCACTTCTTGCGTCTGAAGTCGGGGAACCTCGGAGTGTTACTCCCCAGCTCGACGCTCGCAAGGAGAGGGGTCTTTGCCTCGACCACTTCGTAACCCCCGCGGACTGCCCTCTTGGCCCTGATTGCGCTCCCGTCGACTGTGAGGTCGTCGACGTAACTGACTCGAGTCAGGCCGAGCCACTCTGCTACGCTCGGGGGAACCTGCTCAGTGCTACCGTCTGAGGACGCTTCTCCACAGAGCACGATATCATACGGCGCGAGTTTTGAGATTCCCCTGGCGAGGACCAGTGAGGTGGCGTAGGTGTCGGCGCCCGCGAAGGCCCTGTCGCTGAGGAGGACCGCTTCGTCTGCCCCCATAGCCACTGCCAGCCTCAGGAAAGGCTCGAAGGTCGGCGGTCCCATAGACAGGACGGTGACCGTGCCTCCGGCAGAGGCCTTCACCCGCAGTGCAGCCTCGAGCGCGTTCTTGTCCGCCTCGTTGATCTCGTTCTCCACTCCATCGCGCACGACCGTCTTCTTGACCTCATCGAACTTAATCTGGTCGACCTTCGGGGTGACCTTCATGCAGACGATCTGCTTCAAGTCTGAGTGGCACCTCCCGTGGAACCAGAGAGCTCTTCGTTCAGCTTCGGTAGTATCTTTCCGGCTTCGGCGACTACGCAATAGTCGGCGTGTTGGAATATCTGTGCCTGAGGGTCAGAATTGATTGCGATCACTGTCTCGACCCCCCGTATCCCCGAGGTGAAGTGCGCTGCCCCGCTCACACCGACGATCACGGCCAACTTCGCGTTCAACCCGGACCCTGAAGATCCCACGACCAGCTCCTTGGGGGCCAGACCTTTGTCAGCGACGGGCCTTGAGACCGCGAGAGTTCCTTCGATAGCCTGCGCCAGTCTCCTCGGTGACTCGATGTCACTGATGCAGCCGAGCCCCGCGACCACAACGGCCTTCGCCCGTCCTATTTCGACTGACTCTTCGATGTGCCGCTCGACCACCTTGCACCTGACATCACTTGGCTTCAGGGTAACTGTGATTGGAACGACCGCCCCAGGGGAGGTTTCCCTGATCTCTGCGGGCTTGAAGACGCCCGGCCTCACAGTGGCCACCTGCGGCTTCCCCTTGCACTTGCAGATCGCCACTATGCTCCCCCCGAACCCCGGCACCGACCCAAGGAGCGCCCCGGTCGATTCTTCGATTTCTAGGTCCACGACGTGTGCGATCAGGCCGGTCTTCATCCTGACTGCGAGGCTGGCCCCCAGGGCAGTACCGTTGTGGGTCGCTCCGATCAGGACTATCTCGGGGAGCCAATCCGTCACCACCGGCGCCACGACATCCAAGTAGGCTTCAGTGGTGTAGTCGGCGAGAAGCGGGGAATCCGCAACAAGGAGGACGTCCACCCCCCTCCTGGAGCAGTCTTCGGCCGCCTTCGCTGTGTCGCTCCCGAGCAGGAGGCCGGTCAGGTGCGTGTGGAGGCTGTCTGCGATCTCCCTCCCTTTCGACAGCACCTCCAGCGAGACCTTCTCGACCGCCCCCTCGTTCTGCTCAAGAAAGACGAGCACCCCGCCGGAAGGTCGGCCCCGCGGTTCCTGCGATGACTGCATCAGTGGCTCCCTCCAAGCGCGCCGTGAAGGACCTCCGCGATGTCGGCGACCTTCAGCTGGGAAGTCCCTTCGGTCCTGACCGCATCCTCGAAGTTCAGGACGCAGTAGGGGCAGGAGGTCGCCAAAGTCGTTGCCCCCGATTCGGCAGCCTGCGAGACCCTCTTGAGACTCGGGCGTTGGCCCTCGAATTCGGTCCACATCAGGCCTCCTCCGCCGCCGCAGCAGACCGAGTTCCCTTTGGTCTCTTTCATTTCCGTTAGCGTAACCCGGGGGATGCTCTCGAGGATCTTCCGGGGCTCCTCGTAGATCCCGTGATACCGTCCGAGGTAGCAGGGGTCGTGGTAGGTGATGGTCGAGGGCGCCGAACCGTTCCCTTCTGCCTTCAGGGCGCCCCTGTCGATAAGCTCTGCAAGAAGCTGCGTGTAGTGGAGTGATTGGGGGGCGCTCCCATACTTCGGGTAGACGGACTTGAACATGTTGAAGCAGTGCGGGGAAATGGTGACTACCGTTTCTCCGGCTTCATTGAGCTGCTTGATGTTCCCGGCGACGAGCTCCTCGAGGAACCCTTCCTCCCCCACCTGGTAGACCACGTCGCCGCAGCAGGTCTCCTTCCCGCCCAGGGTCTGGAAGTCCACGCCTGCCTTGTCCAGGATGTCAACCATGAACCGGGCGATCCTCTGAAGGCGGGGGTCGTATGAGACTGCGCAGCCAGTGTAGAGGATGTACTTGGCGGGGCCCTTCCGCTCCCTCTGCGGCAGCCCCTCGGCCCACTTCCCCCTGTCTGCCTTCTTGCCTCCCCAGGAGTTCCCTTCTTCGTAGACCCCCCAGAGCGCCTGCTCCAGTTTCGCTGGAGCCTTTCTGTCCTCAAAGCCTATGACCCTCATCGCATGGACGATGTCTGTCACCTTCACCCCGCGCGGACAGGCCAGCTCGCAGAGTCTGCAGGTGGCGCAGTACCACAGGCTCGCCTCGTTCGAAGAGGCTCCCTTGGCTCCGAGCTGGGCGCCTCGGAGGAGCCTCCTGATTGGAACGTTCATCGGGCAGACTGCAGTGCAAGTGCCGCACTGATAGCAGACCGAGAGGGCTTCGTTCGTCATCCCTTCGACCCTCTCTGAGAGCGCTGCTTCGAGTTCAGTCATTCCTTCAGACTCTCCTCACCGGGGACGGGACCTTCCTGGTTGTCGATTCCAGTTCCTCTGGCGCCAGAGTCCTCAGGAACTCTGACATCTCAGTCGCCTTCGTGGCGAACCTCTTCGCCTCGGCAGCGCTCACCCACCACAGCTGGAGCCTATCGGGGTTGACCCCCCTCGCCTCGAGGAGGTGCCTCCACTTGTCCACCCTCTTCAGGGTCTGCTGGTTCGCGTTGATGTAGTGGCAGTCTCCCGGATGGCAGCCAGTCACCAGGACCGCGCCCGCCCCCTTCGAGAAGGCGTGCATCACCAGCCTCTGGGAGACCCTCCCTGAGCACATCGTCCTTATCACCCGGGTGTTGGACGGGTACTGGATTTTCATCACCCCAGCCAGGTCGGCTCCTGCGTAGGAGCACCAGTTGCAGGCGAAGATCAGGACCTTCTTTGACGCTTCTTCGGCAAGGGCGGCGTCGATTTGGGCGAACATCTGCCTGTCTGTGAAGCCTTCCTGCGTGAGGGCCCCCTCGACCATGCACTCGGCTACACACGTGCCGCACCCCTGGCACATCGGGGTGATGAACTCGATCGCCTTCCCAGTCTCCCCCCTGATAGCGCTGTAGGGGCAGACCGGTACGCATCTCGCGCACTTTGTGCAGACCAGGGGGTCGACGACCGCGATGTAGGGTTCCCGCTCTATTTCGTCCCCTGAGATTATGGTCGATGCCTTCGCTGCCGCGGCCAGCGCCTGTATGGCCGACTCCTTCACGCTCTTGGGGTACTGCGCGGTCCCGGCGACCAGGACCCCCTGGACCATCGTTTCTGCTGGGCCGAGCTTGGGATGGCTCTCGAGTATGAACCCGGCCTGGTCGACCGAGACCTTGAGCTGCTGCGCCATGCCTCCCTCCTCCCTGACAGGGGAGAGCCCGATGTTGAGGACGACCAGGTCAGCAGGAACCGAGACGTCGAGGCCGGAAAGTTCGTCCCTGACCGCGAGGCCTCTGTTCTCAAGCCTAATCGCTTTCTCCGGCTGCGAGTCCTGAGGGTACTGCAGAAACCTCACTCCGGACCTGCACGCCCTTTCGTACTCCTCCTCGCCGTAGCGCGAGAATGCCCTGAGGTCCTTGTAGAGTACGCTGACCCTGTTCCCGCCCTCCTTCAATCTGAGGGCCTGGTTAATCATCGTCTGGCAGCAGAACCTCGAGCAGCCGAGGGAGTCGTTCCTCGACCCGATGCACGAGATGATCGCCACGTTCTTGTTCGATTCGACCTTCTCGATTGAACCCTCGAGTTCCATGCTCGTGATGACCCCGGGGTTGTTCGGGCGCCCGAAACCGGTGGGCTCGTAGGGCTTCGCTCCTGTGGCTAGGACTATGGCCCCAGCCGAAAGGTGCGTCCCGTCGGAAAGGAGGACGCCGTAGTTCCCGACGAAGCCGGTGACGCTCTTGATGGAAGTGGACGTGTGGACCGTAGCCCCGCTCTTCCTCAGTTCCAAGACAAGAGAATCGAGGAGCTTCTTCGCGTCGATTCCCAGAGGGGCGATCTCCCCAAGGGAGCCGGCTACGCCCCCGAGTCTCCCCTCCCTCTCGACCAAGTGGGTCTCGAATCCCTGGCTGGCGAGGTTGGTGGCGGCCACAATCCCTGCGACCCCACCGCCGACGACTACTGCCTTCTGGGTGACTAGGAACTTCATGGTCTCGAGCGCGCGCATGTTCGTAGCCTTCATGACCGACATCCTGACCATGTCCTTCGCCTTCGCGAGGGCGCCGGCTGGGTCCCCCTTGTGGACCCAGGAGTCCATGTTCCTTACGTTTGCCATGTCGAGCAGGAAGCTGTTGAGGCCGGCCCGCTCCAGAGAGCCCTGGAATGTCGCGTAGTGGGTCTTGGGGGAGCAGGACGCGACGACGACCCTGTTGATCTTCTTCTCCTTCAGCACGGCGGAGATGTCGTTGAGGGTGCTCGCTCCGCAGGAGTACTTCTGGTCCTGGACGTGCACGACCCCGGGGAGCGTCTTTGCGTACGCCGAAAGCCTCTCTATGTCCACAGTCCCTGCTATGTTGGAGCCGCAGTGGCAGAGGAAGACTCCTATCCTGGGCTCTCCGTCTGTGCTAAGCTGGACGACCTGCATCGCCTCCGGCCACGACCTCTGCTTCACATGGGTGAGGGCCTTCGCGACAGCCGCGCCAGCCTCCAGGACGCTGTCGGGTATGTCCTTGGGTCCGGTGCTGCACCCAGCGAGGTAGACCCCCTCCCTCGTACTGGCTACGAAACCCCCCTGCTCGTCGGCCGTACGGAAGAAACCGTCGAGACCGACCTCGATCCCCAGAGTTTCGGCTAGTTCGGTAGTCCCGCGGGACGGGATGGCGGCTGTAGCGAGGACGACCATGTCGTAGGTCTTCTTCGTCTTGCCCCCTTGTCCCTCGGTGTCCTCGAATGCGACCTCCAGGCCTGCGCTGGTGGGGGTCACCGATGCCGGCCTCCCTCTCGTGAACTTCACTCCTGACTTGTGCGTCCTGTCGTAGAACTCGTCGAAGCCCTTGCCGTAGGCCCGGATGTCCATGTACGCGACTTCTACGTCCTTCACTCCGTGGTCCTTGAGCTGGTACGCCTCCTTGATGCTGTACATGCAGCAGATTCTGGAGCAGTAATCGCAGAACCTGTTGTCTCTGGAGCCGACACAGAGGACGAAGAGGACGCTTTCAGGGTGACTCCGGTCGGAAGGCTTCACTATCTCCCCCATGCTCGGTCCGGATGACTGCAACAGACGCTCCAGCTCCATAGCGGTCAGGATGTCCGGGTGGCTGCCGTACCCGTATTCAGACAGAAGGTGCGGGTCCAGCAGGTCGAAGCCGGTTGCTACCACGACCGACGCGACGTCCTTCTCGATGAGCTTGGCCTTCATGTTGAAGTCGATCGCGTTCGGACCGCAGACGTCCGTGCACCTGCTACAGGGAAGGTAGTTGGGAGGCTCGTTGAGACACTGAGCCTCGTCGATGACGTACGGGCCCGGCACCGACTGCTCTATCGGCGTGTAGATCGCCTTCCGCGCTGACATCCCGACGTCGAACTCGCTCTTCAACACCTGCGGGCAGACTGGTATGCATTCTCCGCACCTCGTGCAGACGTCTGT
>CAYYYU010000001.1:0-10912 GCA_964476175.1 uncultured Nitrosopumilales archaeon | reverse complement strand
TTCGTCCAGGGGGGCTCCCCGAACAAGACGGTTCCACGTCGACGGCGCAGGGGAGCGATACCGGGGCTCAGGTCATCGTAACACCAGCAGGCGCCGTCGGAGACCAGGTGGGCTACTACTATCCGGACAATCTGACCGTCGTGATGGGCGTCAACAACACCGTGACGTGGACGAACGAGGACATGCTTGTCCACTCCGTCACCTTAGACAGCGGTGCGGTCTATTCGGGAAACATCGAACCTGGGAAGAGCTGGACATACACCTTCGATGCTCTAGGTGTCTACCGATACCATTGTTACCTTCACCCCTGGATGGACGGGACTGTCACCGTGAAGCAGGCGACCCAGGACGGTTGACCTGACTTCGGCCGTACTGATGGTCCACGAGTACGCGGGTATCGCCTGGTACGGTGAGGTCTTCTTCATCACCTTCGTCCTCCTGCCGACCCTAGAGAGAACCCCGGCGGATTCGAAGGGGCCGCTAATGCTCAGTATCTTCCCGCGCATCTTCAATGTGGCCACTGTCACGTCGTCCGTAACGGTGGCCGCCGGCTTGGTTCTGGCGCTCCTGTACTCCAACTTCGACCTGGGGATCTTCGTTTGGAGTGCCTGGGGGCTAGCCATCCTGCTAGGAGGTGCAATGGGCCTCTTCATGTTCCTCCTCCACATGACCGTGGAGGCGGTCGAGCTCAGAGCGTTGCGAGGAGTAGATCCCGCCTCTGCTCGGGAACTTCCTGCGCCCCTGGCTGCCATGGAGAGAAGGGTCAGGCTGCTGCCCCGGGTGGGCTTCGTCATTCTGACGGCAGCCCTGCTGTTAATGATGTATGCCGCACATGGCGCGTGAAGAGTGATTGGCTGAAATGATGGATGCGGACTCGACAAGGCGTGGCGGGCTGGCGCCAGGCCGGAAAGAGAAGCTAGCATCGCTAGTGAGCTATCAACAAGGGTCGGTCGTCAGCCGCACGATCATCAGCCATAGAGCGGGAACGGTGACTCTCTTCGCCTTCGATGAGGGGGAGAGCCTGAGCGAACATACCGCTCCTTTTGACGCCCTCCTGCACGTCCTCGAGGGGCAAGCCCAGGTCACGGTCGAAGGGAGGGAGAGCGTGGTAAACGCATCAGAAGCGATTGTCCTCCCGGCGGGGAGGCCGCACTCCGTAAGGGCAACGACCAAGTTCAAGATGCTCCTGACGATGGTCAGGGAATGACCGAGGGACCCTCACCGAATCGGGGGCAGAATGGCCCCTTCCTTCCAAGAAGGATGGGGTTGGAGTCCCTGATCAGGACTTTGGTGGAGGAGCACGCCACCATGAAAGAGGGTATCTCTAAAGCAAGGGAAGCCGCCGAGAAGCGCGACTTCGGAGCCCTCCCGAGAATCCTAAGGGGATTGGACCCGCTGTTTAGGCAGCATATCGTGGACGAGGAGTCGACGATACTCCGCCTGCTCATAGGGGAGCTGGGAGTAAAAGGCGCAGAAGAAGAGATCAAGGTCTTTCAGCAGCACAGGCCCATCTACCAGCTCATGCAGAAGATCTCCGAGTTTGCTTCAATGTCGGCTGCCGAGCTGCAGGCGGGCCAGGAAGAACTGAGGGACCTCTTCGAAAAGCACGCATTTGCCGAGGAAAGAATAGTTTTTCCCAAGGCCGAGTCGCTTTCAGCGAAGTAAAGCCAGTCAGGAGGGACTTCCTGGTTGTCAAGCACTTTAAGCACAGAGTCGAACAGCAGTGGCTTGACAGAGGGGGAAGCGATAGCATAGGGTCATGCCCCGGCGGGGACATTGACAAGCAAGCGCCTGACGATTATGAAAGTGCTTACGCCCGCACCTGCAGGCTCGAATCCCGGCCGGGGCATCGTTTTGAGCTCCTTTCGATGAACGGAGCGTGTTACCGACTCGTCCGGCAGAACTCAGCCTGATATGAACTTATCGGAACTGGTTTCAGACCGCAACCAGTCACTTGACACCATGAGCATGATGGATGATATCCAGCGGCTAGGACCAACCGCAATCGGACTAGTGTGCGTTTCCTGCTACGGCGTACACGAATTGCCGTCCCAGCCATTGTACCTGCAGTCGTGGTACTGGAATACTCCGATGACCTGGCTGGCATTGGAATTGATGTAAATCCCCCATGAAAGAGGGCCATTGACCTGGTCGAGGACTACGTAGTAGTCGTTATTGTAGGTCTGGTTCCCGGTACCGACAAAGTGGTAGAAGTAGGGGACGTAGTAGGTGACCCCACTAGTCATTTGCCGGACGGTGGAGTTGGAGACAGCGACGCCTATGACCTGCTGTTGCTGCGCATTGTAAGAAATCCCCTGCACCAGGTCAGGGAGACTGGTCACGTTCAAGCTGGTAATCTGATACGAGAACGAGACTTCCGCCGTAATCAGCGTGTTGTTTGAGTAGGCGACCAGGTACTGCGAAGTCCAGTTGCCGCTGATGCTCTGGGAACCCGTCACGTTCACCTGCACTATAGGCGGGAGCTCGCTTGTGCAGGACTCTCGCGATTCGTACCACCAGCTGTAGGAGAAGGACGTCTTAGTGTATTGAGTGACCTCAGACGAGTTCAGGACCGTGCCCAACACCTTGCTTTCGTCAATCGGTTGGAGGGCGAGGCACCCGCTGTACGTCGTAGTGATCGTGGGCCCGGGTCCCATCGTGGTAGTTGTCGTGATGACGCCTAGGGTTGTCGAAGTCTGGGTGCTGCCTGTGCTCGTGCTTACTCCGGCCGGTTGGGTCCCCGTGGTCGGGCTGGTGCCCATCGGCAGATACATCACCGCAGACGCAAGCACTACCACGACCGCGATCGCAGCAACGGTCGCGAAGGTTACCTCTCTCTTGTACTCGGCCATGCTCTAGACCACTGTCGGCGTACCCCTGGCGACTGGTGAGTATAGTGCTACGGTTTAGCTCAAGAGGGAACCACGATGTGCTACTTTTAGCACAGCTTACCATAATTAAGGGACCCGAAGGCTATTCCAGCGCTTGGCCTCCGCAGACCGCCCTGACCCGGATACCCTGAAGGGGACGACGCTCAAGGTCTACCGCTACCTGTTCAAGCTTGGAAAGCCGGCCGGCGTCAGGGACATACAGAGAGCACTGGGACTCGGCTCCTCCTCCGTGGCCGAGTACCACGTGAAAAAGCTGCTTCAGGGCGGGCTAATCAAAGAAGGTCAAGAGGGGTACACCGTCGACCGGAACATCTGGCAGAACATGGTCAGGATGCGGAAGACTGTCATCCCTTTCCAAGCGTTCTTCGTGGTCCTCTTCGCCGGTGCTGTCATAGTAATGCTGACGGCGCTCAGAACCAACCCCGCCGAGGGCTACCTCTTCGGCCTGGCCGTCGTTCTGGTATCCCTGGCCTTTCATTATACGAGACCTTCAGGTCGATGCGGCAATCCGCCTAGCCGTATGTATAGAGAATGTTGGCGATGGCACTCATTGCCAGAATCTACCCTAATCTCGGTCTCACAAAATACACATATTGTATGATGGATCTGCTCCGCATTTCTTCAAGCGCTGATGGCATGATTAATCATGCCCGAGTCCCGGCCGAGTCAGTTTCACTCTAGTTGTGGGACCGTGTCCTTGACCGTTACCAACCTTATAACGCAACTTTGGCGGTCCGCCTTGTATACCGGATTTGGCCAGAATAAGGCTCACCAGACACGCCGAGGAGAAGTTCGACGTTGTCCGCTCATATGGTTTCGACGTCTCGCGGAGTCAAGTTGAAAGAGCGATTTCTGCGCCGGACCACACCACGCGGAGAGGCGTCCAGACCTTCTCGACGATAATCCTAGACTCCAAATTCGGCCTGCGGGTGGTGCACGAAGAACGCAAAGGCATTATAGTGGTGATAACCTTCTACCCAGTTGAGAGGAAGAGATTTGGCCTATAGGATGAAGTATGATTCTGACGCCGACGTTCTCTCGGTCGTACTGAAGGAGAAGGGAAGGCTGTCGCACGGAGAGGAAGTGGGCGACGTAATCTTGCATGTGGACGAGAAGGGGAGGCCGCTCTTCTTCGAGGTGCTGAATGCCAGCAAGGTCGTTCCCAAAATGGTCCAAGCCATGGCCCAGGGCGAAGTCGTTGCCTAGGCGCCCTTCGTACGTCCTTGAAGGAGAGTTCCGACACCTTCTATCGGACATAATCGAAAAGGACAGGCATATTCTCGAAGCAATCGGGAATCTCTGAACGCAACCGTATTCAATCCTTCTATCGCTCAAGACCGCACCTGCAGGCTCGAATCCCGGCCTCCCTTGGGCTGTCGATATGATAATACCTAATCCTTAAGTATTACTCATGTCCAATTATTACTCATGGCCGAGGCAGTCGTCACCGTGACTAAGAAGGGCCAGGCGACGATACCCAAGAAAATGCGCGAAAGACACGGCATCGGCAGGAAGGCTCTCGTCGAGGATACCGAAGAAGGAGTCCTGATGAAGCCTCTGCCTAGTCCGTCGATGGATAGGGGGTCCCTGAGGTCCGCCTTCAAGGGCAAGACATCGAAGGAAGTCATGGAGGAGGTCAGAGAGGTGGAGTCCAGCAGGGAGAAGGCGCTTACGAAGCGACATAGGGGCTAGGAGTTGCGCCCCATCGTTTTCGACACCCAAGCTTTGCTGGTTTTCTACCTGGGGGAGGCCGGGTCGGACAGGGTTGAATCTTATCTTGAGCAAATCTCCGGAGGTGAGACGAAGGGCTACCTGAACATCGTCAACCTGGCCGAGTTTCACTACATCCTACAAAGAATCAACAAGACCACCGCGGAGGAGAAGGAGAGGAACCTCAGAAGTTTCGGGGTCAAGATCGTGCCTGTCACTGACAACTCTCCTTTGTGGAGGGAGGCCGCGGCAATCAAAACAGACAACGCCCTCTCCCTCGCCGACGCCTTTGCGGCATCGACTGCCCTCCTCCGCAAAGGAACCCTCCTGACAGGAAGCGATCTAGAGTTCGACCGTGTCAAGGATCTCAAAGTCGAACGAGTCGGCAGCTAGCCGCTGCACGAGTGGGGCTGGACGGATTTCTGAAGGGCGCCTAGGCCCGCACTTGCAGGCCCGAGTCCCGGCCCGGGGCAGTATTAAGCTTTGTTTGATAATAGGAGCATAACACGGGGTGTTCCAGGTCGGTGCAGGAAGATAACAACCTGAATCGCCATCTGGACGCCCATTCACGTCGAAAAGTCGACACAACGAGAGAAATACGAATTCGGGACCCACGCGCGCTACTCCTTGTCTTGTTGGGGATCAGTCGTTGATGAGCTATTCGGCTCTATGAGCATAGCGAACTACTTTCCGCCGGTGAACTGCCACCGTCGGTGTCGGAGATTCCGTCAGAAACCCGCGGAGGTGTGGGTCCAGCTCTTCCCCGGCTCGATATTTCCTGAATATGCATGGTGGTTATCTAGGTTATCGCGGAAACCATTTCGCTTTTATGCCCAATCGAGAGAGGCAAGAATGAGCAACATGGTCTCTGAGAAGATACTCCGATTCCAAAACAAGAACAAGGATCCGGCCCAGGTAGCCCAGCAAATCGAGCAGCAGCTCAAGGCTGAGGGATACAAGACCCAATCCAAGGTGGCACCACTCGGCACCATCGTCCAAGCGCAGAAGGCGGCATACTCCGTGACATGGTCGCCGCGGAAAGGTGCTTCACCATCGTGGTAAGCGGCCAGCCGAACGACTTCACTGTTCACATCGGCATCGGAAAGTGGATTCAGAATATCGCAGTTGTAGCGGTGGAGACGCTCCTTCTGTCGGTCCTCTTCCTTGCGGTCGATGTCCCAGAGATGCTATGGAACACCCACGTGGAAGGGCAGATGGCGCAGCAAGTCCAATCAATCGTGGGCTGATAGAAGCCCACCATCCTCCTTTTGTCATGTGCAGAGAAGAAAAGCCAGAGGCTCTCTTCTTCCTCGATACTTGCCAAGATGTCGCAGCAGCTGCAGATGACTTGTGCCTCCCCGCCTGCTACACTTTCTGGGCACTTCGCTGCCACAACAGCGCATCAAGCCGCTCGGGTACCTCTTTCTTTCGCCTACCTTTACTCCCGATCAAGTTCCGTTCAACTAGAGAAGGTTGAGCCTGGGTATTTGCAGTCAGATACAGGCCATACAAGTCACGGACCGTGTGGAGGCCGGATATGCCTACTTTCTGGCGTAGTAGACCACCGGCCCTCCGAGCACCTTGTGGCCTGCGACGTTGATCTCCTCTTCTTCCTCCCCCTTTTTCCTGCCTGTCTTGAGCCTGCCCAGGATCACAAGAACTTCGAGGTATGTCTGGAGGTTCAGGACCTTAGCCACAAAGAGCCACAGGGTCTTGTTTTCATCGTTCCGCTGAAAGTCCACGAAGAACTCTTTGCTATATGTCATCTCATAGAGCTCGGTCAGCCTGTAGAACTTCTCGCGCTCCATCTTTTTGAGGATGGGATGTATCTCCTCGGTAGGCTCGACTTCGCTTTCTTGCAGGGGCAATGCTCCGCCAGTCCACGTGATGATAGAAAACCATTTCGCCAGGGGGAGAACGCAACGACCTATCTATTTGGATTCTAGGATACGACTAACTGACTCCAGATCGCCATCATCGCCCTGCCTCAAAAGGTCTACGCAGTTTCCTAGGGTCCGAAGTCGATGGAGGTGGAAAATTAAGAGTGCTTGCGAGCCGAAGTCTCGATTACTCGTACACTCCGCTCGGAGCCTGGGTCTCTTTAGTCATCGCCGCTATCAGCGAAGTCGAGTAGCCCGACTTCTCCGCAAGCGCCTTCGCTATGTCGGCCACACGCACCAGGCCCACCAGGTCCCCCTTATCGTCTACGACCGGCAGCCTCCTCACCTTGCTTGCCGTCATCACCTTGAGCGCCTCCTCGATGCTGGCGCCGGGAGGCGTGACCACGATTCGAGTCGTCATCACTGAACTCACATTCGTTTTCTGGGGTGAGGCTCCCTTCCCCACAACCCTCCTGGTGATATCCCGCTCTGTGATTATCCCAACTATCTTGCCTTTCGACTTCGCGAATACGCAAGAAGAGTCGTTCTTCTCCATCGCTCTCGCCGCCTGCACGACAGTGGCACCAACTGAGATGGTGAGGGGGTTTGGACTCATTATCTCCTTCACCTTCAGGTCCAACTTCGTGACAATCTCTTGTTCCTTATCGCCGGGAGAAGTCTCCTCTTCAACGTTAGAAGGCATTGCTGGCGGGCTTTGACCCGGTTGATATAAGGTAGCCAGCGCTCGAGCGTCCCTCCGATGGGTGATCTTCCCACTCCTCGGGCCCCGAAAGAGTGCGTAGAATGTCCGTTTCAACAGTTTTAATTCTCTGTTCGCCCGCCGAGCAACCTATGATTAAGGTGGACTGCTCCGAACTGAGCGGGGAAACGAAGCTGGCCATGGCAGAGGCGATTTCCAATGGGCTCAACGGGATGGGGGTCGCCCTTCTCGATGGCAAATACATAGCCATCGATACGTTGTCGGGACCCGACGTCGGAGCGGACCTGGTGCAGTCCATCTTGAGGTCGTACATCGATGGAAGGAAAGATGCCTCGGCCTACAGGATTGAGAGCGACGGCAAGCACATAGTGGTCCACTCTTCTGTGTCCATGTCCCCCCAGGAAAAGCGCGTTGAGGACAGGCTTCCGCCCGGGCTCTTTCAGTGTCCAGTCTGCGGGTTCGTCACAACGTCGGAGGATGGATATCACGATCACTTGAGAATCCACGATCTGATCCGGGGCGTCAGCTAGGTACCCAGCAAGTCCCCTGAAGTCGACGTCGATGAAGGTTCGAACCCACTATAGGTCCTGACCCCACCAGGCCCGCCTACATTTGTATCCCAATCCACCTGTCTTAAAGCCGGACCAGATCGTAGTCGTGCAGCGCCGAGGTCCGTCCCACCTTTAATATTGAAGGCGCAATGGTACGACCTGAATGAGAGTGACCATTGAAGGTCATTGAGAGCCGGGGGCTCGGGAAGGGCTTCTCAAGAGTGGTGGCCCTCGACGGGCTCTCCTTTGAGGTCGAGAGAGGCGCCATCACGGGCCTGATAGGCCCAAACGGGGCAGGAAAAACCACCGCGATTAAGATCCTGCTCGGTCTGCTGAGGCCAGACGAGGGCTCCGTCCTTCTGTTCGGTGAGCGGCCCTGGGGGAATCCGCGCGTCGCCGAGCGGGTGGGCGCTGTGTTCGAGAAGCCGCACTTCCCCTCCGCCATGAAGGTCGAGGACTACCTCACTAGGATAGCGAGGATGCACGGATACCCTCCTTCGAAGGCCCTGAAGGACTTGAGGCGCGTTGGGCTGGACTTGGAAAAGGACAGGAAGTTAGGGAAGCTCTCGGCCGGGACGCTCCAGAAGTTCGCTTTGGTTCACGCGCTCATTAACGAACCCGAACTCGTGATAGCCGACGAGCCGACCTCCAACCTGGACCCCCAGGTGAGGAACGAAGTCCTCGAGCTGATAGTCTCTCTCAACAAGGAGACGGGGACGACGTTCTTGATTTCTTCGCACCTCCTCCCTGAGCTCAGCAGAGTCTGCGACACTGCGGTGATAATATCCAAGGGGAGGATGGTCGGGAGTGGGAACCTCCAGGACCTATACCGCAGCTTCGGGGCAGAAGTCGTGCGGGTCACAACCGACAGTCCTGGTAATCTCGCGGAAGCAATCAGGTCTCTGGCCTACGTAGTCTCAGTCGAGGTATCAGGGGAGAACCTAATCGTGGAGACGAGACTGGATGCGGTCGAAGGCCAGCTCTACCTGGACATCCCCAAACTCGCGGCCCAGGTCCATGCCAGGCTGTACGGTATCGAATCGAAGAATGCATCCTTGGAAGAGCTGTTCAGGAAAGCCGTTTCGTCGGACCAGGGGAAGAAAGGGGAGGCAGGGTGAGCTCGCAGGGCAAGCCGAAGAATCGAAAGGGCCCTGCGTTTACAGAGTTGCTGTCCATCTTCCTCCATCTGGACCACCGGCTCCCCGTGCTCGAGGCGACGGCTTTCCTTTTCTTCTCGGGCGTGCTCTTGTTCTCGTCGGTGTCCAATGGGGACGCCTACTCCGCATTCTCCTACATGATTGGGCCCGCAGGGTTGTCGCTGACCAGCCTGATTTTCGTCGTCCTGATCCTAAAGAACATGGCTTCCGGTTGGGGCAGCGACTTCGAGAAGGGGACGATGCAGGCCTTTCTCACCTATCCCCTCAGCCGCGGGAAGGCGTTTCTGGCTCGCCTCGTCTCGTCGCTGGTCGTGCCATTGGGCCTCCTGACGCTGGCTCAGTTCTCGATAGTCTTCCTTATCGCCCCCAGCTTCGCCCTCGCCCACTTTGGGAGTCTGCTTCTCGGGTACCTGGCTTCGCTCACCACGCCGCTGCTGATCGCTGCATTGGTCGTCCTGGCGGTTCTTTGGGCGAAATCGGGGGGCGTCCCCTTCGCTTTGGGCTTGGTGGCATACTTCTCGATACTCATTTTCTCGTCCCTCCTGCTCAACATCGGCTACTCAGGAGGCTACCCTGACCTGGTCTGGCTAACCTTCTTCCTCAATCCGGTCTATGCGTTCTCGAGCTACTTCGGCAACCAAACAGTGGGGTTCGGGTACAACCCTCCGGTGCCGACCTACGCCCAAGCGGTCGAGCTCCTTGCTGCAAACCTCCTTCTATCCTTGGCCCTGCTGGCCATCGGGGCGCTCCTATTCGTAAAGAGGACCGAGGCGTGATGGACAAGAGCTCAAGGGCAGCCGTCGTCTTCAGGGCCGGCACCCTGTTGGTCGCGATAGCACTCGCCTTCGGGCTTGTCTCATACATGAGTAGCCTGAATGTCTCGGGCTATCATGCAAACCAGTGCTACCTTTATGGCTTCCAGCCCTTCCAATGTGGGAACGTCGACGTAATTCCCGCCGGCACCTACACCGTGCTGTCCAGTTGGGATCCCGCGAGCCCGCAGCAGATGTACTTCTTCAACATGAGTTCTGCGCCCGTGGACGCGGAGGTCTACTTCCTCAACACGAATCAGACCGCTTTCAACGCCTGGGTAGCGAACAGGAGCGGCCTACCGCCTGCCACCGTCTCCGCCTACGGTCCCCAAGAGCTCACGTGGTTCTCGGAGTACGTCGCGTCGCACGGGCAGGAACTCGCGAGCCAGTACGACATCTCCGGGGCCAACGTGGTCGTGAGGTACTTCGTCCCCGATGTCGAGCCGTTGATGGCCGTGGTGACCAATGGGATAGGGTCCTCCCTGAACCTCACGTACGCTGAGAATAATGTCGGTGTCATGATCAATCCGAACTTGGGCTTCCGGGCCACCGGCTACTTCGCGGCTCCGGGGGCGGTTCTCACAGTGTTCGGGCTGATTCTGAAGAGGAAAGTGACGAGCGGAAGCGGCGACGATTATGAAAGTGCTTAAGCCCGCATCTGCAGGCTCGAATCCCGGCCGGGGCAATCAAAGCACGAAATGAACTTTTTTCGTCAAACAGAGGATGTTGCGATTCTTTTAGGGTGGAGCTAGCTTGATATGAACCTACTGAAAGAGGCTACTCCAACTATCAGCGCGATGCCATGAGCGCTTGGTACGAAACCGTCAAAGACTTGCCGCTTACTAGTTGACAAGGTACGGCGACGAGGTCGAAACGCGAGCCTGCCGCTTGACAAGAATCTGACAACTCCTCCAGTCAATAACCTTCATAATCAGAAGCTTCCATTATTGCACCGACTAGCATGGCAGCAGACCTCGGTTCGCTTCACGGCATATTGAAGGACCCCACGAGGAGAAGGATTCTTTCAGCTCTGGGCGAGAGAGGACCGTTGGCATATGTCGAAATCTTGGGCCTTTTGGAGATTGAACATACTGGTAAGCTGAATTACCATCTAAGACATCTTGGAGATCTGGTCTCAAAGGATGAAAGTGGGCGGTACACGCTCACAGAGAAGGGCAGGCTTGCAACCC